>DASRZP010000026.1 GCA_035686305.1 Thermodesulfovibrionales bacterium
TCTTCAACAACGGCACGGATACGCGCCTCAACTGAGCCGTCGGCATCTACGGCAATTGGGTAGTTCAGACGTACGTCTTCAAGCCTGAGATGGTCAACAGGGCCAGTGCCCGAAACAAAAAATACCGCCTGCGCCATGGCCTCAAGTCCAAAGACCGCAGGCAACAGATACGTGCCTTTAAAGACATGGTCCTTCAGATAGGGATCTTTGTCCAGCGTGAGCACTGCTTTCGCCTCCACTTCGACTCCCCTTTCATAGGAGAGTATCTCTTCGAGAAAGCGCCAATCCTCTGGCTTAGAGACCTGCTGTCGCTGGACCGTGTGGATCCCCTCCAGTCTGCCCGCGATGACGACCTGTTTCATCCCCGGATCATGTTCCACCATCCGCAAAAAATGCTCTACGCCTTTGTCCTTGGGTATCGCATTGATCCCCATTTTTGAGAGCACGGCGACACTTCCCATCCTCTGCCCCATGCCGACCTCATCCCAGACGCTAAATGCAAGAGACATCACTTTCGTAACTTCTTTCGTGGAAGATTCATATTCCTGGAGAACCAGGTTCATGACTTCGTTGGAGAACCCATACCACCCATTGCCGGCCATTCCCGTTATACCGATGATAGATGATAACCCGACAAATAGTTTTGGCGGGTTGTCCCTGAGGACATCGCAAAGGTGAATGGCGCCGAGGAGTTTGGGGGCTACTTCGTGCGCCGCTTCAATAAGAGTGACCTGTTCCGTTCTGCGAGGTCTGTTTATCGCAGCTCCGTGGATAACGCCGGTGATTCTGCCAAGGTCCTCCTCTACGCGCTTCTTCAGATCCACGACTTTGGCCTTGTCGGCAATGTTGCATGCGTAGTAACGATGGGTAATCCCGCTTTCCTCATAGCGCTGTAATGCATGCTGTATCTCGTCGCTATTGTCAATGAGGACCGTGCTTCCGACAAGGGCCAATTTCACGCCCGTCTTCCTCGCGAAAGCGAGGGCGCACTCGGCAGTAATGCCCTTGGCCCCGCCCGTGACAAGGACCACATCCTCTCCGCTCCAGTGGATTTCCCTTTCCCGGAATGACCTCGTGTCAGCGAGCTCCAATACAGGAACTCGCCGGGTAAGATGCCTGTCGAAGGCTGCAATGCCGAGCGCCTCTCCCGAGCCGAGTTCTCCCATGATTTCCTGCAGCACCCGCAGGGAGTCTTCTGTTTTGCAAAACTCAAGGACTCGTATCCGTTCCGCGGGATTTTCGAGAGCAACGCTGCAGAGAAACGCGGTGCTCCCTTTGGATGCGATGGAACCATGCAGGTCATAGCCATGGAAGTCACCAGAGCCGAACTGCACAACGGCATACGTCGGCTTCGGTCTTTTCTCCTTCAGAGAATTGATGACCGCACCGATGCAGTGGATTCTTTCTGCCATCCTCAAAACCCCGTCTCTTGTCAGCAGCCCTGTACTTTTTCCCTGGGGGAGCAGGAATATGAAGTTCAGTTCCTCACTGCGCGTCAGAGAACAGTCCTGAAGAGATTTGAAATTTATTGAAGTCCACGAGACTCCTTGCTGGGTCAAGATATGCCGCATTTCGCGGGAGATGCTGTCCGCGTCATCATCCGAGACAATGAAAAAGTGCCTGTTTTCCGCAGCCCCGAATGAGCGGACCGATGTGCGTTCTCGCGCCACATAGGCAACCTTGAATTCGCGAACCCAGTGGTCTGCCGTCCCCTCAACTGAAACACCTTCAGAGCCCGACGATATGTGCGTGCGTATGGTCTCGTATATCTCCTGCAGTGAACTGTTTGCCATGGTTGTCGGATCAACTCCGTTAGCGTCATACAGTTTCACTGCCCTCGCCACAAACTGACTGGCCTTGATCGAGTCGAGATTAAGGTCGTCAAGGAGACGCTGTTCAAGGGATATCGACTGACGAGGGAATCCTGTGATTTCCGACGCAAGGGTCAACAGGCCTTCAGGGCCGCGGTCAGTAACGGTTGAGGGCACGGAAAGCTCCCCGTGGGCACCGACAGTTGGTGCAGGTGTCGGCCTTCTACCATCGTGTGGACGGTCGGGAACTCCTCTTGATTCAAGGCCCATGCGCATGGTTTCACTGCGTATCAATTTTCGGATAAGGTCTAATTGGTCAGCGGTGAACACCTTACCTGTTTCATCCAGAACACGAGAAAGAGACCGAGCCGGCTGAATATCGATTCTGGGAGGAGAATCTGGTAGTTCTCCGTCAGGGAAGACAAGAGGTCGTTCGCATGGATTATCAATAAAAGTGCGTTCCGAGACAGGAATGAATGGTCTCACCAGTCGGCCTTCGAATAGGGGTCGCCAATGTATCTTGACCCCATGTATGAAGAGCGACGCAAGCAAGACATTCAACGCCCGGTCGTCCCCGGCGCTTGGTTCAACAGGAAGGCACGATGTCCCATCTGTTCCCCGAATCGACTTCACTAAATGAGACAGCACATGTCCCGGACCAACCTCCACGAGAATTTCACATTCCTGCGTTATCGAGTCAACCAGCGAAATAAAATCAGCCTTTTCCTTCACCTGCCGTGCAAAGTAATCGCGGAGATTGGTCTCCGGCGTTACCTCCTTGCCATCCATGCAACTGAATACCTTTATTCGCGGCCTCGTCAGGGTCTCCGGAATAGGTGCACAGCTGTATATGGTCTCTGCCGCCTTATTCATGAACCGTGAATGGAAGGCATTGGAAACAGCCAACCTTTTTGTTCCAATGCCGAATTGCGACGCCAGGTGCAGCGCCTTTTCGACAGCCGGTCCCTCGCCGGATATTACGGTCTGGACGGGACTGTTGATATTCGCCACAACCGCATATCCATCAATATCCTTCAAAAGCTTCTCGGCCTGTTCACGGCCGCAGCCAAGAGTGGCCATGATCCCCGGATTCCCGTCATGAGCAGACGTCGCCCTGCCTCTCATCGCCGCAAAGGCCAGCAATGCCTTCTCGTCAAACGCTCCGGCTGCATAGAACGCTGTCAGCTCCCCGAGACTATGGCCGCCGACAACTACAGGTCTGATCCCGAGACGTTCAAGATGTCTCATCCATAAGAGCGATGTCATACATATAGCCGGCTGGGCAATTTCGGAACGGGACAGCACGTTTTTCCATCCGTCAATTTGATCGCTGTTCAGAGCCCGATCAAGGGGGCGATAGACGGCTTCCCGTATTGGGCTATGAGCTGATTCCGAGAGCCAGGCATCCACTGCATCCGCAATAGTGCGGGCCCAGGAGTACCGCCCGATAAGCGTCCGACCCATGTTCAACCGCTGGGAACCCTGGCCGGGAAAAAGGAAGCCGACGCGGCTGCCTGCCACCGAATTCCCGATCCAGATGTCCTGCTGGGCGCTCGACATGGTCTTGCCTGTTGGAATATTGTTCCCTCTGAGCATCTCAGCCACCCGCCCCAGACAGTCCAACAGACTCTCGGGAGAACCGGCAATCACGGCAACACGGAAAGGCTCGTCAGGGGAAAGATCTCCTGCCAGATGACTCGAAAGGTCGACGAGTTCACCGGTGCTGATCCCTGTTGCGAGCTTTTGAATCTCGGCCACGCGGGCGACCATCTTCTGCTGCGATCTCGCTGAGAGAACGAAGAGCTCAGTCTCCTGATAGGACGCGAGAAGCTCCCGTTCACCGGCGGAGGGTTGAAGTTGCAAGGCAGGCTCGCCGGCAGATTCAATGGTTACGTGGCAGTTGATCCCGCCGAAACCCATGCTGGAGATTCCGGCGCGCATCACCTTATCCGAGGGGAGGATCTCGCCCTGCAAGACGGGATAGAGCCTCCGGGCCTTCTCCTGGAATACCGGGTTGGGTTCCGTGCATCCCGCAAGGGGCGGGATAACACGCCTGTTTACTGCCATGACCGCCTTTATGAAGCCGCCGATTCCCGAGGCGGCTTTGGTATGACCGATCAGGGATTTGAGCGACGTGATGCCGCAGGACCGCAGAGGTTCAGTCTCCTTGTCCCCCATGGCATAACCGATCCCCTCGAGTTCGGCTTTATCACCGGCCCTCGTGCCGGTCCCATGGCCTTCAATGAAATCAAGGTCCCGAAGGCCGTAGCCTGCCTTGCCGTAGGCGCGGCGGATCGCAAGGGCCTGGGTCTGGGCCTTCGGCGCAGTTATGCCTCCCTTGCCGTCAGAGGATATGCCCCATCCCTGGAGCACCGCATAGATATAGTTTCCATGAGCACGGGCATTTTCGAGCCTCTTCAGGATCACAAAGCCGGCTCCCTCTCCTGGAATGAAACCGCTCGCCCGCCGGTCGTATACCTGCATATCTTCCCTGGTCAGGGCATTTGTTTTTGCGAAGCCGATCAGTTCGAACGTGTCGAGGCTGATATCGACTCCTCCCACGACGGCCACATCGAGGGTGCCGGTCGATAGCGCGGCAGCGGCGGTTGTTACCGCAATAAGGGATGACGAGCATGCGCCATCAACGGTGTAGCCCCCGCCCCGGAGATCGAGGAAATTGCAGATTCTTCCGGCAATGGTATTGGACAGATTCCCTGCAAGCGTATCTTCCGTGATAGGGGCAAAGGCGGACTTGTAATACTTCTCCATCGTCTCGATGAGTCCTGCTGTGACATCCAGAGACAAACGCCTCTTTTCGGCGGCGAGTTTCAGGGCCTTCTTCACGTAAGGCCAACGCAATCTCATATACTGTGACCTGCTGTGTTCACCCGTCAATGTATTCCCGAGAATGACTCCTGTCCTATCACAAGGGACGTTCTTGCGGTCGTATCCGGCGTCTTCCAGAGCCTGGAGGGCGATTTCAAGTGCGAGCCAATGGACAATGTCCGAAGACTCGACGACTGATTTCGGGATGCCCCGCTTGACCCAGTCGAACTCAAACCCATCAATGACGGCGGCGCGATTCGCGTAGGTTTTATCAGGAGCAACGGGATCGGGATCAAAATATTCCGAGATGGGCAGACGCTGGTCCGGGAAGCGCCGGAATTCTCTCCTCCGGGCAAGGATATTCTCCCAGAACGATCTTATATTGGGAGCGCCCGGGTAGTAACAGGCCATGCCAATGACGGCTATAGCATCATGAGATGTCTCGTTCTTTATCTTATAGTAGGTTTCCTTGTAAAACTTCCTGAACTCCGGGGAAGGATCAGAAATCTCAAGCCGCATTTTGACGGTTGATCGATCGGATGTTTTTTGAAGTGAGACGATATTACACTGCAGCCTCAGGGACTCTCCCCCGGGCACATAGAGTTTCACCTCGACCGCTTCTTCCTGGGAAAAGGGGACGGGAAGTTCTTTGATGCCCTGCGACAGGATAACCTGGAGACCCTTTGCTGAAACATTGGTGACTAACGCTCTATAGGTTGCCCCCCGGAAAATGAGATCACCCTCCAGTGCGAAGGGTATCCTCTTACTGCCCCTCTTTTCCACGTCCATCCCCCTTTCTCATGAGTCAAGCCAGGAAACAAGATGTCTCTTCAAAGGCCGAACGGCGTCGCAGATATCACTTTATCGGCTCGTTCTCAAGGCCTCCGATGCCACATGATGATGTATTCCTCTCCACACGGATCAAATCCCTGGATATCGAAGATGGCGAGTGACCCGCCGAAATTGAGGCGGTTTATCGTCGGGACTTGTCCTACGAAATTGTGAGCAAACATTAATGTCTCTTGACAACGCATAATATCGCTTGCAATAGCCAAACTATAGCACCAAACCCTCAGAAACTTCAAGTTATTTGAAGCCTCAAGGAATGTCCCGGCTGATGAGAAAATGAGGAGTCTGATGAAAGGAGAGATTATCACTGCGTCAGACAGTGTCCATTCCGGGACCGATGACCTGCTCGTCACCGTCGGCAGTCTCATGACAGAAACGAAAAATGAGGTATCCGCAATTCAGCGCCGGGCAGGGATGGAGATCATCAGGAAGAACGTTCCAGCCTTGTCCGATGTCATCGTGACGCTCGGCAGAAAGGCCGAGGAAGCTCTGACCAAAAGATTACTTCGGTCTTCTATGGTCTGGAGTCAGTTGTCACCTAAACAGCGTGACAGAAAAGCCTTGAGGCCCTCAACATAAGGACCGCCGGAGAGCAAGAATCCCTCATTGTGTCCGCCGGCGATCCTGAGGAACTCCTTTGGCTCACCTGCCTGCTCAAAGAGTTTCACCCCATGATCATAGGGGACAATCTCGTCATCGGGACTATGGATGAAGAGCTTCGGTATCTTTATCCTTCCTACCTTACTGATTGACGCGTACTGATATCGCGAGATGAGCCCCACAGGCAGGTGCGGAAAGAACCTTGCTCCGAGGTCTGGGACTGACGTGAATCCCGACTCCATGATGAGCATACCTGCCTGTTTCCGCAGAGCTATCTCGGCGGCAACAGCACTTCCCAGGGAACGTCCGAAGATGACGATCTTCTCCGGTCTTACGTGAAGGCCCTTTACAAGGTAGTCCCACCCTGCCTCTGCGTCACGGTACGTCCCTTCCTCATCGGGAGATCCCTGGCTCCTCCCATATCCCCGATAGTCGAAGATAAGAACGCCAAGGCCCAGGCCATGGAATATCCGTATTGAATCGATGCGGTGAGAGATATTCCCCGCATTCCCGTGACAAAAGAGCACGAGGCCAAGTGCGGCGTCGGCAGGTATGTACCACGCTGAAATGTCGATGCCGTCTACGGTGCGCAACGTGAGCTCCTCGTAAAAAAGCCCGATGCTCAGGGGTGTCGAGACGATCTCCCTTGAAGGGAAGTAGAGCATCGAGCCCTGCCTTGCGTAGACGTAGAGGATCAAGAGCAGATAGCCGATGACGAGGCAGGCCGTAATCAGAATTGCGGTGTTCTTCACGTTTCGCGGCAAGACCTTCCTACCGTTCCCGGATATTAACCTTCCTGTTGCACAAAACTAGCTTGTTCGGGAAGGCAGGTATGGTGAGAAGCCTTGTATTGCGATACCTTTGATGGTTGCCGACTGCACGATCAATAACTTCACGAGTCGCAGATCGGGCGGCTACTGCGGAGAACTCGCAATCCTTGCAAGCCACAGGAACCATCCTTCAGATACATAGTCTTTCAACAACCCTGATATCGCCTCGTTCGCATGCTCGTTCAGTCTCTTCACGATGCCCGTCATCGGAGAGCGCAAGTCGTGGATAGTTCCGTCACTGGAGGTGAGCCTTGCAAAGGGCTCTCCTGCGACGAGGGCCTTCACATCTCTCAGGTGCTCGACATAGATGAGTTGACCGCTTGCCAAGAAATGCCTGATATCCATACCGATTTCCCATATCTCTTCCTTTATGATCGGCCTCGCCCATATCCCGTCTTTATAATAAACGGTAAGCTCATCCATCTGTGTTGCATCAACAATGTAGTTCTTGAACTCGTTAATGTAAGCCTTCTTTACTATCCATCCCCTCTTGTCAAAGACCTTCTTCACGCTGTTCAGCACAAAGTCCGGCGTAAAGGGCTTCTCGATATATTCAAAGGCCCCAAGCCTCACAGACTCCTGGGCGTCTTCCAGAGAGGGATATCCTGATATGACGACGATGTCTGCCGAGGGCTGGACGATCCTCGACTCCCTTAAGACCACAAGCCCGTTTACATCAGGGAGCCTGACATCGGTGATGACCAAGTCAAAGCTCTCATGAGAAACCTTCTTAATGGCGCTCTCACCATCTTCGACGGTAAATACGGTGTAGCCCTCCACCCCCAGTATTTTCTTGCAACTCATCCCGATAACTGGGTCGTCGTCAACAATCAGAATTCTCTGCTTCTCCATACCTTCTCCCCAGCGAGGCACTCGCCCGGCTTGTTCGGATATTATTACCCCGATTTTTCAAGAGAGACCGCATTGCCATCGAATACAGGGACCTTTAAGACAGGATTGATCTTCCACTTCATGATCTCAAAGACCCCGTTCGTTTCAAAATTCGGCACAAGAAGAACATCCTCAGGTAACAAGGGGTCTATCTGCACAGACACTCTGATGCTGCCTGCATCTGCAGAGACCTTGAGATAATCACCGTTTCTTACCGACAATCTCTCGGCCAAACCCCTGCTGATCTTCCCATAGGCTTCGGGAGAGATGCTCTTCAAGGCTGCCGAATACCTGCTCGCGTTCTCGGAATGAAAAAGAGATACATCCCGACTGACATAGACCTTGCCGTCGGTATCGGATTTCCGTAGGAGAGGACCAAGATCAGGCAATGCAATCCCTTCCATATGGGCGTCATGCCGCAATGGCTCTCCCCTGTAAGGCCAGACGTACCTGCCGCCCCTCATATCTTCATATGTAGCGCCCCTGTAAAGAAGTGAAACTCCAGCTATCTCTCCAAGGACATCTGTCACGCTCTTATAGCCCATATCAAAACCCGATATGTTGCTCATCTCGGCAATTGCCTTCCATGCCTCAACACCTTTGCCGTCGATGGCCTTTCTGGTTGTCTGTACCCTCCGTTCAAGGTTCGTGAAGGACCCCTCTTTCTCTCCCCACAATGGCGCAGGAATCACCACATCGGCCATCCGGGCCGTTTCCGTGAGAAAGGCGTCCTGGACCACGAGGAATTCGATCTTCTCAAGGGCATCCCTCACATAGCCGCTGTGAGGGAGGCTGAGCGCAACGTTTTCACCCATGGCGTAAAGGGCCTTAATCCTCCCGCCATGGGCAGCTTCCATGACTTCTGCAAAACCGAGCCCCGGGCTCGAAGGGATCTCGCTCCCGAGAGTCTCCTCGCACCTCTTTCTGAAGGTTTCTATCGCCAGCGGTCTCCCGCAGGGAAGCATGTCCGGCTGGCAACCCATATCGAGTAAACCCTGCTCATTGGGAAGTTCGGAGAGGAGATAAATCCTGCCGTTCAGCAGATAGACAAGAGCGGCAAGGAGGAGAAGGTTGATCTCTCCCCTCGTTGTCTGGACGATCTCTCTTCCTATGATGACTGAGGTGTTCGTCATACCCGACAGGGTATCGACAGCTTCTGCAAGCTCATCCTGACCCACTCCGCTCACGTCGGATGCGTCTTTGAGTCCTACAGACTGGATTTCATGAATGATCTTCTCAAAGAAAGGCCTCTCCCCGGACAAGGGTTTCTTGTCCCTCAAGGCCGAAACCAACGCTGCCAGGAGCACGGTCTCAGTAGAGGAGTTCGGGATCAAGAGGTGCCTCGAAAACCTCTTTAATCCCTCGGCATATCCTACGGTAACAACGGGCACCCCTTTCCTCGACGCAGCCCTTATCTGAAGGCCCAAAACAGGATTTACGGAAGTCGGATCGCCCCCGATGACGAAGACGCCGTCGGAATTGGGTATACCATAGATAAAGTTTGCCGTTATGCCCTGACCAAAGATCTTTTCGAAGAACCGCTGAGCAGGTCCGTATGCAAGACCTGCAGCGGAATCGAGGTTATTACTGCCGAGGACCTGCCTGAAAAACTTCTGGAATACGTAGATATCTTCATTGGTACACCTTCCCGATGCTATCCCTGCTATGGCTTCACCCCCGCTCTCTTTCTTAATCTCCTTCAGCCTCTGAGCAACATGGGTGAGGGCCTCCGACCACGAGGCCGGTCTCAGTTCCCCGTCTCTCCGTATGAGAGGGCTCTCCAGCCTCCTCGCGTCTCCAACATAGTCATATCCGAACCTTCCCCTGCCGCAGAGGAGCCCCTTGTTCAGCCCTAAACCGATTCTCGGTATAGTTCTGACGATCGAATTCTCTCTCACCTGCAAGATCATGGAGCATCCGACTCCACAGTAAGAACAGACCGTTTCGATGTCCTTTTCGATCAGCCACGATCTGTAATCATGCCTGTGCAAGCGCGACAGGATGGCGCCCACGGGACAGACGGTCAGACAGTTTCCGCAATACTCGCAGTTATATCTGCCGCCAGAAAAAGGCTCGACAAAGGACTTCGTGCCCCGGTTCGTGATCGCTATGGCAGACGCTCCCTGAACATCCTCGCACATCCTGACGCACTTTGAGCAGAGGATACAACGCTCCATGTTTCTCACGATCAGCGGGTCATCAAAGCTTTCAGGTCTCGTTCTCTTGCCTTCGGCAAACCTTCCCGTTGCCGGACCGTACTTCATGGCAAGGTCCTGGAGGTCGCATTCGCCTGCCTTATCACAGAAGGGACAATCAAGGGGATGGTTTATGAGGAGGAATTCAAGCATGGCCCTTCTTGCCGTAACAACGTCCTTCGTTTCTGTCCTGACCACCATACCGTCGGTCACAAAGAGGGTACAGGCGGTCTGGAGTCTCGGCAGATTCTCAACCTGAACGAGGCAGAGTCTGCAGCCTCCGTAGGCCTCAAGGATATCATGATGGCAGAGGGTCGGTATGGATATCCCCGCAGACCTAGCCGCCTCAAGGATCGTGACAGGTCTTTCCAGGGATATCTTTTTCTCGTTTATGGTGACCGTTATCATCCCTTACTTATCTTTCCCTCAAAATCGTTCCTGAAGCTCTCGATAAACCTCCTCACGACGATCGCGGCGCCGTCTCCAAGGGGACAGAAGGTCTTGCCGAGGATATTCTGTGAGATCTCCAAGAGGAGGTCCAGGTCTTCTCTGCGTCCTGCGCCGTCTTCTATCCTGCCGAGGATCGTCCTCATCCAGCTCACTCCTTCCCTGCAAGGCGTGCATTTACCGCAGGATTCATGCTCAAAAAATTTCGTGGCCCTCAGACAGACCTTCGCCATGTCGACGGAATCGTCAAAGACCATTACGGCGCCTGAGCCGAGCATGCTGCCGACCTTCGGCAGATTGAGGAAATCCATGGGGCAATCGATCTTGTCAGGCGTAAGCACCGGCGTCGATATCCCGCCGGGTATTACAGCCTTAAGCCTTCCCGTGCCGCCAACGCCGCAGTGCGTATAAATGATCTCTCTCAAGGTCACGCCCATGGGAAGTTCATAGACACCCGGCTTATTAACATGCCCGCTTACAGAAAAGAGTTTCACGCCAGGGCACTCGGGGTTTCCTATTTTCGAGTATGCGTCCCCTCCTCTTTCCACGATGAAGGGAATATTGGCGAGGGTCTCGACATTATTGACGACCGTCGGTTTTGAGGAGAAGCCCCTGTTGACAGGGAAAGGAGGTTTGATCCGCGGTTGGCCCCTTTTGCCTTCAAGGGATTCTATGAGGGCCGTCTCTTCTCCGCAGATATAAGCACCTGCGCCCATGTGAAGACCGAGCCTGAATACAATACCCTTTCCCATAATATCGTCGCCGAGATAGTCTCTTTCCTCTGCCTCTTTTATGGCCTTCAACAGGACATCTCTAATCTTCGGATATTCTCCTCTAAGGTAGATATATCCCTTCTCAGCGCCCAAGGCATACGCAGAGATCACCATCCCCTCTATGAGGAGATGGGCGTTGTTTTCGAGAATGACCCTGTCTTTAAAGGTGCCCGGCTCTCCTTCGTCGGCATTGCAGATCAGGTATTTCGGCTTCTGGGGATCTGCTGCTGCAAAGGACCACTTCATGCCTGCGGGGAATCCGGCGCCCCCTCTGCCCCGCAGCCCGGACTTCTTCACCTCATCAATAACATCGGCAGGCTTCATTTCAAAGGCCTTCGCAACGGCATGGTACCCGCCATCCGTAATGTATTTGTCTATGTCGGCTGCATCCGGGCCGATGGTGTTCTTCAGGAGAATCGCCATGTTAGGTGTACCCCTCCAAAATCCCTATCATGCCTTCCCCGGTTAGGTTTCCGTGGAGGTCCGTATCAACGAGCATGGCAGGGGCTTTGTCGCAGGCGCCGATACATTCCATAATGACGAGGGAGAATCGTCCGTCCGGGCTCGTTCGGTTGGGCTCGAGGCCGTATCGTTCCTTCAGGATATCGGAGAGTCCCTCTCCACCCATGATCATGCACGCAACATTCGTGCAGAGCTGGATGAGGTGTCTGCCCATGGGTTGGTGGTTGAACATTGCATAAAAGGTCGACACGCCCTTTACGGTTGCCTTCGGGATATTGAGGAGTTCTCCGACCATTTGCAAGGCACCGGGGCTCAACCATCCAACCTCTCTCTGGAGGATATAGATGGTCGGCAAGAGGCAGGAGCGAGCATCATGGTATCTGTTCCTGATTTCATTCACTTCCTGCAAGATTCTGTCGTTCACGGTCACCATGTTTTCGCCCATATCGGCTTGGTCGTCTTGCCTAAAGGTTATCATGGAATGATTTCATAATCAACTGCCCGGAGGTGACCGATATATCGGGCTTCTTTGCATACGGAGAGAGCGGTAAGGCTTCAGATCACAACCACACAACAGGGAAGAGAAACAAGCTCAATCGAACCCGTATTCCCTCCACCGCGAATCCACGAGCCTCTTGATCTCAGCGGACATAAAGAGTTCCTGAGGCCAGTCCCTCGTCATGCCTTCCTCCCTTGTCTTCCTTGTGGCGTCAATGCCCATCTTCGAGCCGTATCTCGGAAAGTTCGCAGCATGGTCAAGGTCATCGAGGGGCCCGTCGGCAATGACAACGTCCCTCTTCCAGTCCACATTATTGAGGACACGCCACGCAGTATATGAAAGGTTCTGGACATCGACGTCATCGTCGACGATGACGAGGAGCTTTGCAAACATCATCTGACCCTTGCCCCAGAGGCCGTGTATGATCTTCTTTGCATGGCCGGGATAACTCTTCTTGATGGAGATCATTGCACAGTTGTGAAATACCCCTTCCATGGGCAGATTGATGTCCCGGATCTCCGGGAAATCAAGTCGCATGAGGGGCAGGAATATCCTCTCCGTTGCCTTGCCCATGTAACAATCTTCCATGGGAGGCTTGCCGACTAAGGTCGCAGGGTAGATCATATCCTTTCTGTGAGTTATGCAGGTCGCATGGAAAACAGGGTAATAGTCAGCTGCGGAATAGAAGCCTGTGTGGTCGCCAAAGGGCCCTTCGATCCGCATCTCCCCGGGCTCCAGATAACCCTCAATGACAAGCTCGCTGTTTGCCGGAACCTCGATGTCAGAGGTGATGCATTTCACCATCTCCACCGGCTCTCTCCGAAGGAATCCGGCAAAGAGCATCTCGTCTATTGACTCGGGGAGAGGAGCGCTTGAGGAATAGACGACGGCCGGATCGCTGCCGACCGCTATGGCAGCAGGCATTCTCCTCTTCAGCGCCTTGTATTTGTCGTAATGCCGCGCGCCGTCCTTGTGAATGTGCCAATGCATACCGGTGGTGGCCTTGTCATAGATGTGGATCCGGTACATGCCGCAGTTTGGACGGCCGGTTTCAGGGTCTCTCGTAAAGACCATCGGAAAGGTGATGAACCTTCCCTCATCCCCGGGCTGTCCGTCTCCGGGCCAGCATTTGATTACCGGGAATCTGCTCAGGTCAGGGTTCTCCCGTTCCACAACCTCTTGACAGAGTGCGCCCTTCACGCTCTTTGGAAGGTACCGCGAAAATTCGAAGAGCTTCGGGAGCATCGCAAGTTTTTCGATGAGGGTCTTCGGCGGCGACTGGTTCAGGAGGTCCTCGATGCGCTCTGCCACGTCGTCGAGTTTCTCGACCTCAAGGGCGAGACTCATCCTCTCAAAGGATCCGAAGATGTTCGTAACGACAGGATAGCGCGAACCCTTGACACTCTCGAAGAAGAGGGCCTTGCCCCCATTCGGGCTCTTGCACATCCTGTCGGTGATCTCAGAAATTTCGAGAACAGGATCGACTTCTGCCTTCACTCTGTGGAGGAGCCCCCTCTTCTCGAGGACAGTAATGAATTCTCTCAGGTCCTTATAGGCCACACGAAATGATACCATGTTTGGACGGTGCACATCCACAGCAGGTGGAAGATCAGGGAACGGGACCTTCACCGGCCTACGGAATTCTTCTTCCAGGAGACTTTTCGCTTTCTCCCTCGACGGAACAATTCTGCGTCCAGACCCGCCTTCAGCTGAAAAAAAAGCTGCGGAGTGCTAAAATAGTGAGACCGAATTATCTTGAGCCTCTCTTGAAAGGGGGAAGTGTTTATGACGGTAAAAGAACTGCTGGCCACAAAGGGCAAGGATGTTGTCTCGATGGACTCGGACAATACGGTGGAGGATGCCATCAGATCGATGCATGCCAGGAAGATAAGCGCCGTACTCGTCACTGATAGCGGCAAGCCCCATGGGATATTTACCGAGAGAGACGTAGTGAGGGGATATGTGGCAACAGGCGGAAAATCCTTTAGCACCGTCCCTTTGAAAGACGTTATGACCGCTGATTTGATCGTTGCCGAACCCGATGATGAGTTGGGCAATGTCATGTCCGTAATGGTTCAGAAGAACATAAGGCATCTCCCTGTCTCGGACAAGGGAAAGATCGTCGGCATGCTTTCTATCCGCGACATCATTCAGACCCAGATCGGCAAACTCACGGCAGAGATTCATTATCTGAAGGACTATATTTCAGGAGCTTAGCCGTGTCCGAGAGAGATCGACCCCTGCCAAAACCACCGACCCAGGCCTTCGGGTGGAAGAGAGGTTCTGCGGAGAGAGAAGAACAGGCTCCCTTGATGGCCGACCGGATCGCAATGGCTATGTCCGAGGGTAAGTTGGAGGAATTCATGGAGAAGGAATTGCCTGATAATGAATATGCAAGGAGCCTCGCCATGATGATGCTGGGGATGACAGGAATGGCCTCGGGAAGGAGCTCTCCTGCCTCGGCGGCAACATCCTCTGAAAATGAAAAGGGTGAGGCTGAGAGGGCGGGTGAATCCTCTCAGAAACCGTCCGATGACCATCCGCCTGAAGACGTCATGAAGGCTGTCAGGGCCGGCGATGTGGGAGAGCTTACGGCCCTCCTTGAGCGTGAACACAGGAGAAGGACCTCCGACGCCGGGGCAAGATCTCCTGAGGAAAGGCCTGAAGAGATTTCCGGCCTTTCCCCTGTCGAAAGGGAGACCCTAAACAGTCTCATGAAAATCGCCTCCCAAAACAATCTGACGATGGACTGGGTCGTCTTGCGCGCACTCAGGCTTTATGTCGACGAATACCGGAAAACAGGGCGGCTCTGACCTAAATCCCCTTCCCGACAAGAGAACAGTCCCCTATAGCTGATCCGACTCCCCAGCCCTATAGTCTCTCTGTCCTGAGCACTCGCCGCACACGCGGACGGCCAATAACCCCGACGCTTGCCTGCGAATCGGAATACCGATGTCTTATGAATTAGTCCTGGTATAGCATTTGCTTTTCGTTAGTTTAGAGGCCTGGGGCCTCTTGACCAGGAATAAACCACAGGGAGGGACTATGGAGGAAAAAAGGACTCATAGACGATTCAATGTAAGCGCGCTGGGAGTAAACGGCACGGTCATGCTTGCCAATCATGTCGAGGTGCGGGATCTCAGCATTGGGGGCATCTCTCTCAAGGCTGACAGAAAAATGAATATCTCGAATGAGTATATGCTCAGTCTGGGAGACAGGGACAGGATCACGGCAAAAGGAGCGGTTATGTGGTGCACCTTGAGCGAACTGAAGGGCCCGGGTCCCCAGTTCATTCCTATCTATTCTGCCGGTCTGAGATTCACCGATATCGTGAAAGAGAGGATTATTGAATTTGTGAGGTCCATCGAGAACCATCTTGAAGAATCATATGGAGGAGAGACGGGCAAGAGATACGAGGTGAGGTTGAGAGGGTATGAACATAAGAGAGCGGTCCTGACGGCACAGGGAGCGTGCAGACTGAAGGCACTGAGTCCCGGCGGCATGGTTGTCGAGACCGATCATTCTCTGCAAATCGGAGAGAGATTCCTTATCGAGATCATTTCCTGGCAAGGTGATCACGTCAGCCTTACCGGCAGAATCGCCTCCTGCGTCGTGGCCAAAAATCAGTGCGATGTGGGAGTGAAGTTTATCGAGATGAGAGACGAAGCCCGGAGGAAGCTTGATCGGATAAGGGACGTGATGAATCGCCACAAAAGGATATCGTCTCCCCTCTCACCGCTGCGGGTTATCAATGAGGCGATATGACATTGCACACAGTTGTGCCATCGTCAACGGTGACATGTCACACCCTTCCAGGTCCGATGCAACGGCGAAGGGGGTCCTTCGGATACCCGGAGATTCAGGAACTTGCCGGACGACAAAGGCTAATGCTCTTTCGTAAGAAAGGAGAGGAGGCGGCCGATCATGAGACCGAATATCCCGCCCACAAAGGCGCCGAAGGCTCCAATGATGCCCAGGACAAAAACAACCCCGATGATCACAAAGAAAGAATTTTGGCCAAAGGGCCTTCCGAAGAGTGAGCCGAGGTCATGGGCGACAGCTTCCCTCCAGCCACCGCCTACAGCGCCTCCGAGGAGGAGGTCCATACTGAGGGCGACGGCGATTCCGAGTATTCCACCGACAACCGCGCCGATAGAGAACGCCCTTTTCATCAGCCTATTCCCTTCGACCCTTGCCGCTCATAAAGGAAACCAACCAACCGGTCTTCAATCGGCTATGCCGTACTTCTTCAGTTTCCGGTAAAGGGTCGCCAGATCGATGCCGAGGGTCTTTGCGGTCACTTCCTTATTTTTCTGTTGGGAGGAGTAGGTATTCGCGATGAGACTCTTCTCGAAGTCTTCGATCGATGTTTTGAGGGAGCATACGCCTTGCTGCCCGCCGACAGCGTCTCCGTTCCTCTTCAACTTTTCAGGGAGCTCATTGAGGGTGATGCTCTCTCCCTGGCATAGGACAACAGCCCTCTCGACAACGTTCTTCAGCTCCCTTACATTGCCGGGCCATGGATACTGCATGATGGCCTGCATGGCGGAGCTGCTGTAGCCACTTACCTTCTTCTTGTTTTCTTCACCGAACTTTCTCATGAAGAAGTGCGCGAAAAGAGGAATATCGTCCTTTCTCTCTCTGAGAGGAGGTATCTTCACCTCTATGACGTTCAACCGGTAATAGAGATCCTCCCGGAACTGTTTGCTCTTGACCTTCTCTTCGAGATCCTGGTTCGTTGCGGTGATCAACCTGACATCGACCTGCCGGGGACGGATATCGCCAAGGGCTATAAGTTCTGAGGATTCAAGGACCTTCAGGAGCTTTGCCTGGAGATTGACCGGCATGTCACCGATTTCATCGAGGAAGAGCGTCCCTTCGTGGGCCATGGAGATGAGACCGGGCTTGTCCGTCACGGCCCCGGTGAATGCGCCCTTCTTATAGCCGAAGAGTTCGGATTCAAGGAGCCCTTCGGGTATGGCAGAGCAGTTAATCGAGATGAAGGGCTTGTCCCTCCGCGGACTGTTACAGTGGATCAGGTCTGCGATGAGCCCTTTGCCTGTGCCGCTTTCACCAAGGATCAGGATATTGGTCTTTGTCGGGATGACCTTTTCCAGGGTCTCAAAGATCGACAACAGTGCTTCCGACTCGCCGATGAATTCCTTGCAGCCCATGCGCTGGCTCAGCTGCTGCCTGAGTGCGATGTTCTCCTCAACAAGCCGCTTCTGTTCCAGGACCCTCCTGATCGTATGTCTGATCGCCTCATTGAGGAAGGGTTTCACAATATAGTCTGCTGCCCCTTTCCTGATGGCGTCAACTGCCGATTCGATCGATGCAAAGGCCGTCATGATGAGGACTTGCGTGTCGGAACTCAATTCCTTCGCCTTCTCAAGGACGGCGAAACCGTCCACCTTCTCCATCTTGAGGTCGGTGAGGATTACGTCGAAATGTTCCTTTTGGAATTTCTCGATCGCCTCTTCCCCGCTGTAGGCAGGCACGACAAGGTATCCCTCATTTCTGAGAAGAAACTCGAGGGCCCTGCAGATGTCTTTCTCGTCGTCAACTACCAGTATCTTCGGTTTCATACCTTTCCATTCACGGGCAGGGCAATACTGAATTTCGTACCCTTGCTTACTTCGCTCTCCACGGTGAGGCTGCTGTTCAGTTTCTTGATGATACTGTAGCTCACTGCCAGCCCCAGGCCCGTTCCCTTCTCTTTCGTGGTAAAGAAGGGATCGAAGATCCTCGTGATATGTTCCCTCGGTATTCCAACCCCCGTATCTTCGAAAGAGATGATGATATTTCCATTGTCCATTGTGCTCCGGATCGTCAGGGTTCCCCCGCCGGGCATCGCGTCAACGGCATTCAGGATGAGGTTGACGAAGACCTGCGAGAGTTGCCCGCCATCGGTCGTAATCTCCGGCAGCTCAGGAGAGAGATCCCTGGCAATCGTGATTTCCTTCGCCCTCTTGTCATACTGTATGAGCGAGAGGGAGGATTCGATGAGATCATTCACATTCCAGCTCTTCAACTCCACGGCGGGCATCTTTGAAAAGCCCGAGAGCTGCTTCAGGATCTCCGCTACCCTGTTGATATGGAAATAGATGGTGCCGAGACTCTCCTTCTTGAACTCGTCATCCTCCATCTCCTTGAGTATCTGGACAAAGGAGAAGACCGACGTCAAAGGGTTTCCTATCTCATGGGCGATCCCTGCCGTCAGCCTGCCGAGTGAGGCGAGTTTCTCGGAATGCATCATCTGCTCTTCCATCTTCTTCATCTCCGTAACATCTTGTACAAGCCTGATATAGCCGTGGAGCTCACCGTCCTCGCCCTTCACCGGGGCCGTCGTTATCTGGAAATACTTGTCCTTCCTTCCAAAGAGGTTTGACATGATCTCCGTCTGCAGATCGTTCACCACATAGGAACTGATGATTGAGCAGTCTGAGCAGATCTCCTCACAGTTCGCTCCCGTGACGTCCCGACCTGCCATATCCTTCATAGCCTGGTTTATCCATTTGATCCTGCCCTCTGTGTCCATCAGGACAATGCCGCTGCCGATAGCGGTCACGATGGTGTTGAGTTTCTCCTTTTCCGAGGTGAGTTCCTCCGTCCTCTTTGCGACCTCCTTTTCGAGATTCCCCGCGTAAAGTTTCTGATGGTGCTCGATCTCCTCAGCCTTCAGCCGTTTACGGTAGAATACGATGAGCATTCCCGAAACAACCGACGTTGTCGCGAAGATAGCGATAATAAGCCACGAATACAGCTTCATGGACCTCTGTATAGACCTCGTCACCTCAGAGTAGGGGGCTGAGACTGCCACGATCCACTTCGACAGACCCACGGACAGACTCGAGTAGGCAAGGACCTTATCTTCACCCGAAGGCGCAACATAGATCCCATAGTTCTCCTGCTTGCCCTCGATAATCTTCTTTTCGACCTCAAAGGATTTGTGGCACGTAAAGCATGATCTGTCGGTCTTATAGAGGTTTCTCCCGACCATGCCGGGCTGGGTTGGATGGAACAGGAGATACCCCCTGTCATCCATCATCCAGGCGTATCCTCTCATCCCTGATTTTATTCCCTTGAAGAAACGGCTTCCTACGTCACTGACGGTGAAAGAGATGAAGACCACTCTGTCTGACCTCCCAGGCCTCTGTATCGGCGAGACAATGGTGACCATAGAGGGAGTATTCACTAACCTTACATCCTGCCATCCTGCCGCCTTTCCCTCCCGTGCTATCTCCTGATAGTACGGCTCTATCACTTCTTCATCACCCCTGAAGAAGATCACCTCCCCCCCCTTACCGAGGACCCCTATATTCGCCCTTACCATTCGCGCGTGTTTCAACTCCTGATCCACGACAGCATCAAAGGTTGCCTGTGTGACAACATCCTGTTTCGAGAGTTCATAGGCAAGCTTCGTAACTTCGTCTTTCATGGAGCCAATATAGGACTTTATATTGTCTGCAATGGAGCGCGAAAGCAGGAGCTGCTGTTTATTGAACTGTTCCGCCACCTCGAGCTGGAGGGACTGCTGAAAGAAGATATTGAGCGTCACGAGGGCTGAGACAATGATTGCAAGGACGCCGATGATGAGAATGTAACCCTTCATATGCTCCTATAATAACAGAAACCCGATGCCGGGCACATCTGCTCAGAGCGGCAGATAGGCTGCAGGATTAAGGTCAAGGCCTGCGAAATCGCGAGAAAGGTAACGGTGATAACCCGCCGCAGCGATCATGGCAGCATTGTCGGTGCAGAGACGGACTGACGGCGCGAAAATCTCAACGTTCCCCTTCTCTGCCATGGACCTGAATCTCTCCCTCAGTCCGCTGTTCGCTGCTACCCCCCCGGCGAGGGTCACCGTTCTGATCCCCGTCTGCCTGATCGCCCACTCTGTTTTCCTGACAAGCACATCCACGACGGCCTGCTGAAAGCTTGCGCAGAAGTCATTGAGCGGGACCTGTCTTCCATGTCTCATATAGTTGACAACCGCCGTCTTCAGCCCGCTGAAGCTGAAGTCGAGACTCTCGGGAAGATAGGCCCTCGGGAAATCAACTGCTCCGGGGTCTCCGTCCTGCGCAAGCTTGTCTATGACAGGCCCTCCGGGATAACCAAGGCCGAGGAGCTTTGATACCTTGTCATAGGCCTCGCCCGCGGCATCATCCCTTGTTCGACCTAGCTCACGGTATCCTCCGAAACCCTCCACCCGGTAAAGGCTGGTATGTCCCCCTGAAACAATAAGGGAGAGGAACGGAAATTGAGGCCTCCTCTCCTCCAAAAAGCAGGAGAAGACATGCCCTTCGAGGTGGTTCACGGCAACAAGAGGGATATCGCGGGAAAAGCAGAGGGCCTTTGCAAAAGAGCACCCTACAAGCAGAGAACCAATAAGACCGGGACCATGGCATACGGCAACTGCAACAATGCCGTCCAGTCCTGTCTGGGCAGATTTCAGGGCCTCATCCACCACCGGCCAAATCATCTCAATATGCCTGCGGGACGCGAGTTCAGGAACTATTCCACCATATTTCTTGTGGATAAACTCCTGGCTCGACACGATATTCGAGATTATCCGAGAACCGTCGCCGACAACAGCGGCTGAGGTATCATCGCATGACGTGTCGATGCCGAGAATCAGCATGCAGAGAGGAACGGTTCAACCTTCATAATTCATCCTATATCCTTACTTGTAGTCAAAGGTGCTGGCGCCTTTCGGAAGGGAAAAATCAAAGGCCCCGTCGTTGATCCCGGAGTTCACATGGACATCCTTAAGGGTGATATCGATCCTGTTTGAACGCTTGTCAATGATGGTCATCGCGGCTATGGGGAATTCCCCGTCAGAAGGGGTTACCTCTATGGAGACAACCGTTCCCATCTCCCTCTTCGGCTTCAGCAGGATCTTCTCGCCTTTCTTCATCACCTCAAACTCTTTTTCGATGCTGCCGAAGCCGCCAAGAAGGGCTATCGGAGCCTGGCCATAAGTCTGCCGGTCGAACCTTCCCTTAAATGCCTGTTTCTCCTTCTTCTGGTAAATGATTAGCTCCTCACCGTTAATGACAACTTCCGTCTCCTTCTCGTCACCCCGGTAATGCCATCGCATCTTCGCCGGCATCTTTATCATAAAGGAGCCCTTGAAGGTATCGGTTCTTTCGAGGTCCTTGATAAGGCTCTTCTGAATGAAACTTCCTTTAACGTCCCTTATCCCCTGATAAGCATTCTGGATCCTTTCGACAGCAGGATCACCACCCCCCGAGGATGACAAGGGGAGACAGAGGACGGCAACCACCACCGAGAGCATGCCAATGCGTGTCACGATGGAGTTCATCGCATTACCGCCATGCCGTCGACTGAGGACACTACGACAACGATCTTCATGAGGAGTCTCAAAACAATCTTCTTCTTATTCATTCTCAGCTCTTCGCACTCAATTCTACCATACGGTGATCTTCATCTGTTCATAGGATGTGCCGGGCTTTTATCCATGCCTGCCTGTCACTGTCTGTAACGTTACGGCCAAATTGAAGAGCGGAGAGAAAAACTGTTATAGTTTTTTTGTGAGATTGGGTGTCTCTACGCTAACAGAAAGCAACAGCCAATGAACCATATAAACTTCGGGGCGATGTCCGATTTGCAGGCAAGAGTCCGGATTATTGGCTGAATTAGACCTTGAATGTGAAGAATGACGGAACGCGGCATGCCGCCATCGACGTAGGTTCGAATACCCTCAGACTCCTCATAGGCTCCGTCCAGGGCGATGAGGTGACCCGCATCTACACTGCCCGGTCCGTGACACGGCTGGCTGAAGACCTCAGGGAGACAGGGAGCCTCAGGAAAGAGAACAGGGAAAGGTCGATAGAGGCCCTTAAAGACTTCAGCCGCTCCATTGCTCAATACGGGGCAACTCGTGTATCAGCCGTCGGGACAAGCGCTCTGAGAGAGGCTAAGAACAGCAGAGAGTTTGTCCTGAAGGCCTATGAGGACAGCGGCATACTGATCGACATCATCTCCGGGATTCGGGAAGCTGAGCTCACCGCAAGAGGGGTGCTGGCGGGCATCCAACCGACGGCCGCTCAATCCCTTATTATCGATATTGGAGGTGGAAGCACGGAATGGATAATTCAGGAAGGGCCGTTCCGTGAGAAGGTCCTCTGCGGCACGGTTCCCCTGGGAGTAGTCAACCTTCAGGAGAGATTCATGAAAACCGACCCGCCGGCCGAGCATGAGATCTCTGCACTGACGGAGAGGATCAACGACTCTTTTCACTCAGGTGAGTGGGACATCGGCGACGCAGCACGGAGAGAGACGAAAACTGGGAATCACGCTGTTTCGCCTAGGGGGCTCATAGGCACCGGCGGCACGATTACAACCCTGGCATCTCTGGATCTCGGCGTGAGAGAATATGATTATCGTAAGATCCATCTGCACCAGATCCCTTTGGCCAGACTCCGCCAACTCATGACTCTGTTGGTCTCTCTGCCCCGTCATGAAAGGCAGAAGATCGACGGCCTTGAACCAGAAAGGGCAGACTTGATTATCCCCGGGATTCTGCTTACAATTAGACTTATGGAAATCCTGGGTTTTGACGGGATCACGGTCAGCGACTACGGTCTGCTCGAAGGGCTCCTGGTGGAGACGAAGAATGAAGAAGGTCTTTGAGAGACCCGAGAGCCTGAAAGAAGCTCGCTTCAGATACTGTCCGGGCTGCGGTCACAGCATTATTCACCGGTTGATTGCCGAGTCCATCGATAAACTCAGCCTGCGCGAAAAGACAATAGGGATAGCGCCTGTGGGCTGCGCTGTCTTTGCCTACGATTATTTCAATTTTGACATGCTCGAAGTGGCCCACGGCAGACCGCCTGCCGCTGCAACGGCCATGAAAAGGGTCCTGCCCGACAGGATAGTCTTTTCCTATCAAGGCGATGGTGACCTTGCTGCTATAGGGATGGCAGAGATCGTTCATGCCGCAGCCAGGGGAGAGAACATATCGGTCTTCTTTGTGAATAACGCAACCTACGGGATGACCGGCGGCCAGATGGCGCCGACGACCCTCATCGGCCAGAAGACAAGCACTACGCCGAAGGGAAGGGATGCTTCCCTCACGGGCTATCCGCTCCATGTTTCAGAGATGCTGGCCACGATAGAAGGGACTTCCCTCGTTGTGCGGACTTCTCTCGATACGCCCCATAGCGTTCTGAAGACAAAGGCCCTCATTGAGAAGGCCTTCAGATACCAGATGGAGGGTAAAGGCTTCAGCTTTGTCGAAATCCTCTCGCCCTGTCCCACAGACTGGGGGCTCTGCCCAAAGGATTCCCTTGAATGGCTCCGGTCCTCCATGATGTCTGTGTATAAAACAGGCGTGCTGAGGGATCGTTACGGCTCGCATGCATGAACTGAGGATTATTGCCGCAGGTTTCGGAGGCCAGGGAATTCTCTTTTTTGGAAGGCTCATCGCCTACGGAGGGATGATCGAGGGCAAGGAAGTCACGTGGTTTCCTTCCTATGGGGCGGAGATGCTCGGGGGCACTGCCAACTGCACCATTGTCATTTCAGACGAGATGATCGGCTCACCCGTCGTCAGAAACCCCGATATTTTTATAGCCATGAACGAGGCGTCATTGAGGAGATTCCAGCCTCGCATAAAGCCAGGGGGGCTCCTCATCCTGGATTCATCCCTTATTAAATCGCCTGAACTGCGGCCGGATGTCCGGGCTGTCAGCGTCCCTGCGAGCGAATTGGCGGCTTCCCTGTCTGCTTCAAGGTCTTCCGGCATTGCCGCTCCGCAGGTGAAGTCGGCAAACATGGTGATGCTCGGCGCCCTGCTCGCCTCAACAGGCGTCATGAAGCTCGAATCCGCCCTTCAGGCCCTCGAAAGATTGACGTCGCAAAGGAGAAAGAGAAGCCTTGAGGAAAACAGGTCTGCCATCATGAAAGGAATGCACTACCTTGAAGATTCGGAAGGCAAGAACATCTGACATAAAGACCGTCCACAAACTCATCAATGAGTTCGGGAAGAAGGGGGAGATGATCCCTCGGGCATTGAACGACCTGTATGAGAACATAAGGGACATCTTCGTCTGCGAAGACCATGGGGAAATCAGAGGTGTCTGCGCGCTCCATGTTCTCTGGGAAGACCTTGCGGAAATACGGTCCCTCGCGGTGAGGCTCGACTCCCAGAGCGCCGGCATCGGAAGGAAACTTGTGACGACCTGCGTCAGGGAGGCGGGGAACCTCGGGATACCAAGGGTCTTTGCCCTCACCTATCAACCGGAATTTTTCAGGAGGATCGGATTTCATGACATTGATAAGGCTAAGCTCCCCCAGAAGATATGGGGGGACTGTCTCCGCTGTCCAAAGTTTCCTGAATGTGACGAATCTGCGGTGATCATGGAGATGAAGTGAGTAGCCGATATCATTCATGCATGGCCTCATCAGCGACGGACATGCGATTCTCTCCAAGGCAGTAGCCCTTCCGCGCAATACTAACAACGCTCTATCATGAACGTGGCCTTACGGTCGGCAAGAAGCGACAGGGCTTCGATCCATGCCTGGCCGACAGTTTGCAACATTAAGGTTGAGTTAGCCCCAGAAGTTTGGACAGAAAGACTGCTACAGCATTTGACTCCTGGTATCTGTGGGATATAATGAAGAGAGAAAAAAGGACATGCCCTAGTCTGCATGATGGACAGCTCATCGCAATGTCAGGGAGGTGTGAAGATGAAGATACAATCCATGAATCCTTATACCGAAGAGGTGATAAAGGAATTTGAGCCTATGACTGCCGATGAAGTGAACAGGGAGGTCGGCAATTCCCGTCGGGCCTTTTCAGCATGGAGGGGATCGCCGGTTTCGGAGCGGGCCGCCCTGATCAGGAAGTTGGGAGAACATCTCAGGGCTGAGAAACGCAGGTACGGAGAGATCATGACCGGTGAAATGGGCAAGCCCATCAGGGAGTCGGTCTCCGAGATCGAAAAGTGTGGCTGGGTCTGCGACTATTATGCCGAGCACGGGGAAATGTTCCTCAAACCGGAAGAGATCAGGACTGAGGCAAAAAAGAGCTACGTCCTCTTCCAGCCCCTCGGAATCGTCCTCGCTATCATGCCGTGGAACTTCCCCTTCTGGCAGGCGTTCAGGTTTGGTATCCCTGCGATAACTGCCGGGAATGTTGTCGTCCTGAAGCACGCCTCGAACGTTCCGCTGTCCGCCCTTGCCATCGAAGAGGCCTTCAGAAAGACGGGCTTTCCTGAAAACGTCTTCAAGACCTTCCTTATCACTCCCGGAGATGCCCTGAGGCTTATCGAAGACGACAAGGTAGATGCTGTGTCTCTGACGGGCAGCAATAAGGCAGGCGAGGAAGTCGGGGCTCTTGCGGGCAAGAAGATCAAGAAGCTCGTGCTCGAGCTGGGTGGGTCCGACCCCTTCATCGTCCTTGACGACGCGGACATCGAAAAGGCAGGCAGGACTGCTGTGAACGCTCGGATGATCAATACCGGTCAGAGTTGCATTGCAGCAAAGCGCTTTATCGTTATGGAAGCGGTGGCTGCGGAGTTCAGAAAGGTCTTTCTTGGGCGCTTGAAGGAACTGAAGATCGGAAATCCCATGGATGAAGCCACCGACATCGGTCCCGTTGCCAGGAGGGATATCCTCGATGCCCTTACGGAGCAGCTCCGTGATGCGAAGGCGAAAGGAGCCGAAGTCTTCCAGACTGACCATTCCTTGCACAAGGGATTCTTTTTCGGACCCTGTGTTGTTCACCATGCCAAGGAAACGATGAAGGTCCTTACCGAAGAAGTCTTCGGCCCTATAGCCCCGATCATAACGGTAAAGGATGAGGACGAGGCTGTCAGGGTCGCGAATGAGACAGCATACGGTCTCGGCGCGGCTGTCTGGAGCCGCGATCTCGAACGGGCTGAACGGCTCGCGATGAGGATCGAAGCCGGAGTAGTTGTCATCAACGATATGGTGAAATCGGACCCGAGGCTGCCATTCGGAGGGGTAAAGAAGTCGGGAGTCGGCAGAGAATTGTCCCATTACGGCCTGAAGGAATTTGTAAACATCAAGACCGTCGTGGTCAGGGAGTGATCACCCATGAAGGCCTCTGATCTCTTTGTGAAACAGCTTGAAGAGGAAGGCGTTACCCATATCTTCGGCCTCCCGGGGGAGGAGAACCTCGATCTCCTCGAGTCCCTCCGCACATCATCGATCACCCTCATTCTCACCCGCCATGAGCAGGCTGCAGCCTTCATGGCCGCAACGTACGGCAGATTGACCGGAAGAGCGGGCGTCTGCTTTTCGACGCTCGGACCGGGCGCAACAAACCTTGTGACGGGCGTTGCCCATGCACAACTCATCGGCGCCCCCCTTGTATCGATCTCCGGCCAGAAGGCGATCAGGGAAAACTGGCAGGCTCGCTTTCAGCTCATTGATGTGGTAAATCTCATGAGGCCCGTCACGAAGAGCTCGTCCTCGATCCTCGATCCCGACACGATCCCGACGGTCCTGAGAAACGCCTTTAAGCTCGCGCAGGCAGAAAGGCCCGGAGCGGTGCATGTGGAACTTCCTGAAGATATCGCGGCGAGCACGACCGATGCTCCGATACAGAGAAGGGGGTACGTGCGAAGGGCCGGTCCGGATGACCGTGCGATCGTGGCTGCTGCCGAACTGATCAACAGGGCGAAGTATCCCCTCATCATTCTCTCTTCCGGGGCAAACAGGAAACTGATATCGGTCCAGCTCCGGGAGTTTGTGGGGTTGACGGGGATATACGTGGTGCATACCCAGATGGGCAAAGGTGTTCTGAGCGACAGATCTGAGCACAGCCTCTTTGCAACAGGCATGCACGCTCATGATTACGTCAATTGCGCTATCGACAGGGCAGACCTCATCATGCCCGTAGGGTACAACATCGTCGAATATCCTCCGTACATATGGAACAAGGATCTCGACAAGAAGATCATCCATATCGACTTCAGTGCAGCAGAGGTCGACAAATACTACAATCCTGACGTAGAAGTGATCGGAGATGTTTCCTGTTCCCTGAGGAGGCTCGGGGAACGGATAGAGAAGAAGGATGGGGAGATCTTCGGGAAGTTTCGGAGGTTCCTCGATGCGAAACTTTCCCAGGGCTTCACGAAGGGCTATCCTCTAACTCCCCAGGAGATCGTCTGGCATGTCCGGAACGTATTGTCTGAGGATGATATCCTCACCCTGGATAACGGGATATACAAGCTATGGTTTTCACGCCTTTACAAGACCTACAAACCGAATACCTTTCTCCTTGACAATGCCCTGGCGACCATGGGAGCCGGACTGCCAGCAGGCATAGTTGCCAAGATGCTCTATCCGGACAGAAAGGTGCTGGCAGTCGTGGGAGATGGCGGTTTTATGATGAACTCTCAGGAACTCGAAACCGCCGTACGCCTTAACATCCCGATTGTTGCCCTGATCGTCAACGATAACGGCTTCGGCTTCATCAAATGGAAGCAGGAGAGGATGGGGTTCCCGAGTTACGGGCTGGACTATTCGAATCCCGATTTTGCCCGGTATGCCGAAAGTTATGGTGCGGTGGGAATGAGGGTGAACAAGGGAGACGGTCTCTCCGAGATACTGGAACAGGCCTTCTCGAGGAAAAGGCCTGTTCTCATTGAATGCCCCATCGATTACTCGGGCAATTACGAGACCTTTTCGAGAGAGCTTGAACATCTGGTCTGCGAGATTTGAGTTTTGATTCATATGGCAGTCACTGGAACTAAATGACGAAGGGTAGCCGAACCGAGAGGGTAGACCGTCGGCATGCCTTTCATACAAACAATCAACGTTGTGAGGAGGTGTACCATGCCGGTACGGAAGGCGGAAGCACAATGGGAGGGAACGTTAAGCGATGGCAGAGGCAAGATGAAATTGGGGAGCGGTTCCTATGAAGGGGCCTATTCATTTGCATCGCGCTTCGGTGACGGCGCCGGGACAAACCCTGAGGAGCTCATCGGCGCCGCCCATGCAGGCTGTTACTCCATGGCCTTTTCGATGTTCCTCGAAAATGCGGGATTCACGCCTGACCATATCAGGACAACCGCACGGGTGCACATCGACAAGGTCCCCGACGGTTTTAAGATAACGACGATCGAACTCGATACGGAAGCAAAGGTGCGGGGCATAGACGAGAAGAGATTTCTCGAACTGGCAGAAGATACGAAAAAGGGTTGTCCCGTATCCCAGGCCCTCGCGGGTGTCGAGATCCGGCTGAAGGCCAAGCGAATCTCCTGAAGTCCTGCTGTTCTCAGCGTGACGGATTATGAGCTAACAAGGGAGGAGGTCACATGGGTTACACGAACGTTGCATTAAAGGACAAGATCGTAGAGATGTATCCTGAGATAGAAAAACATGGTATCGCTGTCAGTCTTGACTTCAGCGGAGCAAAGAATGCCTTCATCGTAACCTTCAAGAAAGGCAGCCATGAGCTTACTACGCATCTTGAAAAGAAAGACGCCGATGAATGCATGGACGGTATCAAGTGTATTTATCTTGGTGTCCAGCTTGGTCAGTTCGTAAAGAATTTCGAGCTCATCGAAAAAGAGTAAGCAGGAAGGAACCCTGCGGCACCATGTGTTACATGAGTCCGGTGACAGTTGCCTGAAGGAGACGCATGAGCGGTGACGGATAGATGCCGAGCCCTATGAGCGCCAGGGTGAGGACCACTAAAACAATCCCTCCCGTTAATGACAATCGTCCGGTACGAATCCTCCCGGTCCTCTTCTCCCTTGCCCCTGAGTACATGACAATCATCACCCTGAGATAATAGAAAAGGGCGATGCCGCTGTTGATGACGAGGGTTATGACAAGGCCCCAGAGGGCCGCATTGACACCTGCTGTTACGATAAAGAACTTCGCGATGAATCCGGCTGTCAGGGGAATCCCTGCAAGGGACAGGAGCATTGCCGTAAAGACACCGGCGATCAAGGGATGATCCGAGGCCAGCCCCCGGTAATCGTCGAGGGTGTCGGCGTCTCTCTTTTTTCCCGAGAGCACCGTGACTACGCCGAAGGCGCCGAGGGTCGTCACAAAATAGGAGACGAGGTAGTAGGCCACAGCCTCTGCTGCAAAGGGTCCTCCTGAAAGAAAGGCAACGAGCAAATACCCGAGATGGGCTATTGAAGAATAGGCGAGGATCCTCTTCAGATTGTTCTGCTGGAGGGCAAGGAGGTTCCCAACAAACATCGATGAGGCTGCGATGAGGGCAAAGATAAGGAAGAACGCGCTCGATGCATGAATATGCACGTAACGGGAATAGCGGAGGAGCAGGGCAAAGACGGCGCCTTTGGAGATCGTTGCCACAAAGGCAGTGACCGGTGCAGGTGCACCTTCATACACATCGGGTGTCCAGAGATGGAAAGGAACCACAGCCAATTTAAAGCCGATGCCTGTAAGGACCATTGCCGAGCCTGTCAGAAAAAGCAGATCCTTTGAACCCAAGACCCCTGCCTCCGAGGCGATCCTCCGAAACTCCAGGCTCCCGCACTCAGCATAGATGAGGGCCATCCCGAAAAGGAGAAAGGCTGCTGAGACCGAAGCCAGGACCAGGTACTTGACACCCGCCTCCATGCTCCTTTCGTCGTCACGGAGATAGGAGAACAGCGAATAGAGGGAGATACTCAATAGCTCGAGTCCCAGGAAGAGCGAAGCGAAATGGCTGCTTGCGACGAGGACCGCAGCGCCAAGCGTTGCAAGGACGAGGAGGAGATAGAATTCCTCATGATCTCCTTCACGCCTTTCGAGATATCCGAAGGAGAAGAGCGTCACGGCGATACTTGCTGCAATGATGAGTCCTGTGTAGAAAAGAGCGTAATCGTCAATAATAAGGAGCGGCGTCGCCCTTCGGGGCGATAACGAAGAGACCAGGAAAAGCGATGCGAAAGAGAGTCCAAGTCCTCCGAGGGTCAGGGCTGCCACGACCCAATGGTTTCTGTGAAGAGCGATGACGAGCATAACCGCGAGGGCCGTCAGGGCCATGGCAGCGAGAGGAGTCAGGACGAGGAGATCAGGAACGCTCATCGTCCATCTCCTCGCCGTTTCTCCTTTTCATGCCCCGAGGGCACTGTCCCCGTGCTCTTGTCCTTAATCTCCTTTTCCGAAAGGTTCTGCTGAAGGCCTTCGACAACAGGCGCCGCAATGGTAAGGACAGGCCGGGGATAAAGGCCCAGCCACAATATGGCCGCGATCATAACTGTCATGACCGACATCTCACGGAGCGAGAGGTCCCTTTGCTTCAATCCTTCCGGTCTCGGGCCGTGAAAGACCTGCTGTATCATCCAGAGCGCATAGACTGCGGCAAGAATAAGGCCTGCTGTTGCCAGCACTGTCATCATGATACTCACTCTGTATGAACCGAGGAGCACGAGGAACTCTCCGATGAAGTTGCCCATCCCGGGGAGACCGAGGGAAGCGAGGCCAAAGACCAGTCCCGCTCCACCCATCCGGGGCATCGTTGACCAGAGTCCGCCCATGAGCCTCATGTCGCGGCTATGCATCCGCTCCTGGAGCGCTCCTGCGAGGACAAAGAGCGCACCGGTGCTGATGCCGTGGCAGAGCATCTGCATAACCGCACCCTGAAGGGCGACCTCGTTCCAGGCAAGGACGCCGAGGAGGACAAAACCCATGTGGCTGATGCTTGTATAGGCCACGAGTCTCTTGAGATCGGTCTGGGCAAAGGCAAGGATGGCACCGTAGAGGATTCCGACAACGGCAAGGGCCATTCCGACAGGGGCGAAATCGGATACTGCACGGGGGAAAAGCGGTACGAGAAAGCGCAGGAAACCATAGGCGCCCGTCTTCAACAGGAGGCCTGCCAGGATCACGCTCCCCCCGGTAGGCGCTTCAGTGTGTGCATCGGGAAGCCAACTGTGGAAAGGCACCACCGGCAGCTTCACGGCAAAGGCAGCAAAAAACCCGAGCATGAGACAGAGAGAGACGAAGGAGTTCATCGGTGTTCCGAGGAGCTCAAAGTAGTCAAAGGTATAAACCCCCGTCGCGCGGCCGTGAATGATATAAAGTCCGAGGATAGACAGGAGCATGAGCAGTCCGCTGAGCTGAGTGAAGATAAAGAATTTCATGGACGCAGCAGAACGGTTTTCATGGCCCCAGAGGGCTATGAGAAAGTACATCGGCACAAGCATCAGTTCCCAAAAGAAATAAAAGAGGAAGAGATCAAGGGCGAGGAAGACACCGATAATCCCCGAGAGGACCCAAAGGAGGTTTCCGTGAAAAGCGCCTACCTTCTCCTTTATCTCTGTCCAGGAAGAGAGAACGGATATGATGCCGAGGGAAAGGGTGAGAACAACCATCAGAAAACTCAGACCGTCCAGCCCAAGATGAAGGCCGATCCCGAGTTCGGGGATCCAGGCAATCTTCAGTTCTGCGACCCACGGCATCTTTCCTACAAAACCATCCCCGTTGCATTCCGGCAGGAGCGTCAACACCAGCCCGAGGTCAAGGACAAGGGCGCCGAGAGAGACCAGACGCGTCAGGGAAGGATCCCTGCGGCCAAGAAGCCATGCTCCAAAACCACCGGCCAAGGGTATGATAACAAGCCAGCCAAGTATCATAGGATGACCGCCATGCCGATAACGACGATGGCGCCGAGGGTTATGCCCATCGCATACCACCTCACCTTCCCTGTCTGGGAACGGCTCAGCATTTTGTGAAAGAATACACTGTACCATGCAGCGCCTTCATAGAGGAGATCGATGCCATCATCTTTGTTGATGCGGGATATCCATAGAAAGGGCCTGACAAATATCCTCTCGTAGAGCCAGTCGAAACCCCACCCTGAATACCAAAGACGATGGACCATCTGAAAGATTGGTCTGCTCATGAGCCTCTCAGCATCGTGCGGCCGACTGAAGAAAAAGAGATAGGCCAGGAAGATACCACAGAGAGAAAAGACAGAAGCGATGATCTCAAAGAGAACCTCAGTCTTGAAATCATGGGAATAGGCTGTCGCAGGCAATGTGGTCTCCATGAAATCGGAAAAGAGCGGGAGACCTCCAAGCGCAGGAGGCAATTCAACGAGGCCTCCAGCCAAAGAGAGAAAAGCCAAGACGACTAATGAGATCTTCATGCGGGGTCCGGCAGCATCAATTGCCGGGGATTTAGCCTCGCCGAAGAAGATGAGGAAGACCATGCGGAATGTATAGAGGGAAGTGAGAAGGGCCCCCCCCACACCTGCAAGCCAGAGCAGAGGGGTGCCCTTTTCCGACGACCATGCAAGCCACAGGATCAGGTCCTTACTGTAAAAGCCGGCTGTCACAAGGGGCAGTGCCGAGAGGGAGGCAGCGCCGATGAGGAAGGTCTGGAAGGTCACAGGCAGCCTTGTTCGCAGTCCTCCCATCCTGAACATATCATGCTCCCGGCCGAGACTCAGAATGACCACTCCGGCGCCGAGGAACAGGAGGGCCTTGAAAAAGGCGTGAGTCATAAAGTGGAAGATTGCGGCTGACCATGCCCCTACTCCCAGGGCCAGAAACATATACCCGATCTGGCTTATGGTGGAATAGGCAAGGGCACGCTTGATATCATGCTGCGTAAGGGCGCTGAAACCGGCGAGAAGGAGGGTCAACGCCCCTATGACAGCCACTGCCGACTGTACGGCAGGCGCAAGGACAAAGAGCGCGTTCGTCCTGGCGATGAGATAGACACCGGCAGTGACCATGGTCGCAGCATGGATGAGTGCACTGACAGGCGTCGGTCCTGCCATGGCGTCAGGTAGCCACGTCTGGAACGGCAGCTGGGCAGATTTCCCCAGGGCCCCTGCCAGGAGGAGAGCCGCAACAGTCGCAGCGATCATCGATCCCTCAGGCCATTGCTGGGAGGAGCGCGCCATCAGCTCCTGTATCTGGAGCGTCCCGAGATTCGTAAACAGCATGAAGAGACCGACCGCCATTGCCGCATCACCGACACGGGTCACGAGAAAGGCCTTCCGTGCAGCGTATCCGTTGGCAGGATCACGGTACCAGAAGCCGATGAGGAGGTAACTGCAGAGGCCGACCCCTTCCCATCCGAGATAGAGGAGCAGGAGATTGTCGGCAAGGACGAGGATCAGCATTGAGCCGACGAAGAGATTCATGTACGCGAAAAAACGACTGTAGCCCTCTTCATCCCTCATGAACTCTGCGGAGTAGAGGTGGATGAGAAAACCTACGCCGGTAACGACGAGCATCATCACGAGGGCAAGGGCATCGAGATAGAGCGAAATCGACGCGCGAAAACCTGCAACGTCGATCCATGTCCAGAGGTTCTGAGAGAAGGCATGTCCCTTCGACGGGAGAGAGATGAAGCTGAACGCGACGAGCACTGCAGTCACGGCTGCAGTCCCTATCGAACCTGTCCCGATAAGCGTGACAACTTTTCGGGAAAGCCTGGAGCCTGAAGTCGCGAGGGCAAGGGCCCCTGCCAAGGGGAGTGCGGGAACTATCCAGAGGAGACCGAGCATTTCACCCCCTCATTTTACTTGCAGCATCGGCATCTAAGGTTCCGAGGCTGTGATAGAACCTGAGCAGAAGGGCGAGGCCCACCGAAACCTCGGCAGCAGCCACGGCGAGGATGAAGATAAACATCACCTGACCGTCAGGCTGTCCCCACCGCGAACCCGCAACGACAAAGGCCAATCCGGCGGCGTTGAGCATGACCTCAACAGACATAAGGATAAAGAGGATGTTGCGCCTGATGATCAGACCTCCGAGTCCGATGACGAAGAGAAGACCGGCAAGGATGAGTCCGTGTTCCATCGGCACCGAAACCATTTACTCTCTCCCTCCGTCTCTCTTGCGGGCACTCTTCCGGCCGAGATGGAAAGCGCCGACGATCCCGCTTAACAGCAGCATCGATGCCAGTTCAACGCCGATGAGATAGGGTCCAAAAAGGGCAGTCCCTATCTGCCCCGGTTCCAGAACGGCAATGGCGAGAGACCTTCCTCTGCTCTGTGTAAGGATCGAGACAAGTTCAGCCAGGAGAATAAGGGATAGAATAGCAGGCCCTACCCAGGTTCCAGGATGCAGCCATGCCCTTTCCTGTCTTGCCGTTTGGGGACCGATATTGAGCATCATGATCACGAAGACGAAGAGGACCATAATCGCGCCCGCATAGATGATCACCTCAAGGGCAGCCGCAAAAGGCGCGCCGAGGATGAAGAATATGAGCGCAACGGAAATCAGGGAGACGATGAGATAAAGGAGGGCATGCACAGCGTTCACCCTGGTGATGACCATGAGGGTGGAGACCGCCGCAACAGCAGCAGCACTATAAAAGAGAACGTTCATGATTATTCTCCTCTCACGGAAGCAGGTCCCTCACGTCCACAGGAGGTTCCTCATTCTCGGCCTCACCCTTATCCTTGCCGCCTATTGATAATCCCGCGACCTTATAGAAGTTATAGTCCGGATATTTTCCGGGCCCGCTTATGAGGAGGTCCTCCTTCTCATAGACGAGATTCTGCCGGTGATACTCCCCCATCTCAAAATCAGGCGTCAACTGGATGGCATATGTTGGGCATGCCTCTTCACAGAAGCCGCAGAAGATGCAGCGTGAAAAATTGATGCGGAAGAACTCGGGATAACGCCTCCCCCTTTCATCTTCCGCCGCCTGGAGAGCGATGCAGCTCACCGGACATGCAACAGCGCAGAGGTAACACGCCACGCAGCGTTCGCCTCCGTCAGGGTCCCGGGAGAGGATGATCCTGCCCCTCCATCGGGGCGGCAGATAAGGTCTCTCCTCAGGGTAAAGGACCGTCTCCCTCTTCCTGAAGGCGTGCAGGAAGACGCTCCATATGGTCTTCAACAGACTCAGCATAATGTCATTTCTCTCTCAATAAACTCGTTAATAAGCAAAAATACCATTTCCTGTCCCGACGGCCGCCCCATAGAATACCTATCCCTTAGCAAGGAGTACCCCCCCTGTCACGATAATATTCGCGAGGGACAGCGGCAGCATGACTTTCCAGCCAAAGGCCATGAGTTGATCGTATCGCGGTCTCGGCAGCGATGCCCTCAGGAGGACGAAGCCGCAGATGAAGACAAAGGTCTTGAGAAAAAACCAGACAAGCGGCGGGAACAGGGGCCCGAGCCAGCCTCCGAAAAAGAGGGTCACGATCAGGGCAGAGATGAGCGTGACGCCGAGATATTCGCCGACAAAGAACATGCCGAATTTCATCCCCGAATATTCCGAATGGAATCCGGCGACAAGTTCGCTCTCGGCCTCGGGCAGATCAAAGGGCAATCTGCGGGTCTCTGCAACGCCGGCGATCATAAAGACGACGAGACCGAAACATTGGGGGACACAGAACCAGAGATCTCTCTGGGCCTCAACAATCTGACGAAGATTAAAGGATCCTGCGAGCATCACCACCCCCACGAGCGATAACCCCATGAAGACTTCGTAACTCAGCATCTGGGCCGATGCCCTCAGACCTCCGAGGAGTGAGTACTTGCTCGCCGACGACCATCCCGCCAGGGCAGTACTGTAAACGCCGAGGGAAGACATGGCAAGAACAAAGAGGAGTCCGATGTTGAGATCCACGATTTCGATACCCGGTCCGAAGGGGATCACGGCAAAGGAGAGGAGCACGGTGACCATGATGACGGCTGGTGCAATGATGAAGACCGGTTTATCGGCAAAGGGAGGAATCCAGTCCTCCTTCGTGAAAACCTTGAGCATGTCTGCCAGCACCTGAAGAAGTCCGAAGGGACCGACGCGGTTCGGGCCATAGCGGTCCTGCCAGAGGGCAAGCAGTCTCCGTTCGAGCCAGATAAGCAAGGCGCCGAGAGACATGACAACACCGAGGACGCCAAAAACCATTATCAATGAACGGAGAGTTGCGTTCATCTCTTATCCGCTCTCTTAACCCTGCCGAGCAACGGCAGGTCAATCATGTTCAATGCGGTGAGGCCGACGGGCAAACCTCCGACCCCTCCGGTCATAGCAGGCATGAGACTGACACGAAGCCGATGGACCTTGCCGGAGAGGGACAATTCAACATCATCGCCATCATCGACACCAATCTTTGCCGCGTCACCAGGACTGAGGGCCAGATAGGGCTCCGGAGACCGTTCGTAAACACCGGGGGAATGGATACTCAATTCCTCAGACCCGAAGACATGATAAAGGGGGACTATGAGCAGACCGTCTCCGGTCGGCTTAAAGGCTTCAGGGATATCGCTGAAATAGGAGATCTCTCCTTTCTGCGCCGGTTCAATGAGCCGCCGTCCCGGATCACCTCCGAGCAAAGCTCCTCCAGCCTCCTTCTGAAATTTGGTGAGTGACTGGACAGAATTCCAGCCGGGGGCCCAGTACCTCGGTATGAGAGGAGCAGGCGGCATGCCGCTATAGCCCTCCATGGAAAAGGAGAGCGGTGAATCAGGATCATCGGGAGATGGCGGTTCATGAATGCTGAGATTCGCATCCATCGCTGTTCGTCCGCTATACCTGTGGGGCCTGCGCGGTATCTCCATGCCTGAAACGCGGAACCCCGCAGAGGGCACAGCATCCGCGAGAGGACCGAGAACCGGCAGGGCCCTCGACATGGCCGAGGTGACATCGTCGAAGGTCCTCCAGATCTCAGCCTCCAAATGTCCTGAAGAGAGCATGAGATCATGGAGCCAACGCCAGCTCTCCCGCACCTCACCGCCGGGTATGAAGACTTTATAGAAGCGCTGTCCCCGTCCTTCGTTATTGACCAAGGTGCCTTCACCCTCGGCAAAGGTGGCAGCAGGAAGGACGACATCAGCCCTCGCCGCTGTCGGGTTAGGGAGATGATCGATGACAACAATATTCTTGACGTGATCGAAAAAGGCATTCACGCTCTCAGCCTCTGCCCTGCGAAAGAGATCATTCTCAAGGACAATGACCGTTTCGACGGCCTCCTCCCGGGCGACTTTGAAGGCCTCTGCGACACTCTTTTCCGCCATGAGCGTTAGCCCCAGGCTGTTGCACTCGGGGAGAACGAAGCAGAGCTCTGCGGGCCTTCCGATCCGGCAGAGCGACCAAGCCACGTTTGCGGCTGCATGTACCATGACTTTGCTGCCGCAGCCCGTACCGGAGACAACAAGGGGACGCCGTGCATTCTTCAGTGCCTCTGCGATCTCCCTTGCAAGCGAGCGGACTCCCTCGTCGGAGAGAGAGACCAGATCAGCATGGCTGCCCAATTCCTGCGCCACGGCGAAGCCAAGGAGGGCAAGGTCATCAGGAGGAGCATGGTATGTCCTGAGCGCCACATCGTCAAGCCTCGTGCTGTGGGGCGCAGCGATAAAGAGCGGCCCCTTCTCGTCTTGTGTCGCGGTCCTGACTGCTGCATCGTTCCATTCCAGGATCCCGAGGTCTTCAAGCTTCTCCATCGGTTTATTCCGAGCCGCCTGTCTGAGCGAGAGGCCGAGGACAGGCGCCGTATTCGCAACATCCTCCCCGAGGACGAATATCGCATCAGCCTCCCTTACGTCCTTTAATGACGGTGACCGGGCAGGACCGTTTTCGAATATCGAGACTATCTCCGACACCAGCCGGAACTCTCCTTCCGATGACCCAGAATAGAAGCGCTCAGGTCCCACAAGGGAACGGAGGGCGAAATTCGCCTCAAGGGAGGCCCTCGGTGAGCCGATGCCGATCACCCCTGCGCCGAAGTGGAGGAGAGCCGACAGGTGATGAAGAGCCGCCTTTCTTGAGATAGGCTTTTGGAGACCTCCCTTACGGTCTCTCAACAGAGGCCCTCTGATGCGGTGATCGCTGTTGACAAATTCATATCCGAAGCGGCCGCGGTCGCAAAGGAAGTAGCCGTTCAGATCTCCATGGTAGCGGTTCAGGACCCGCCGCAGAAGGCCGTAGCGCTCACCAGGGATCGTATTGCACCCGAGGGAGCAATGAACGCAGACAGAGGGAGCTGTCTGGAGGTCCCATTTGCGGGTATAATGGCGTTTCAGAGTCTTATCCGTAAAAACTCCGGTCGGACAGACCTCCACAAGGTTGCCGCTGAATTCATTCTCAAGGACGCCGTCACGCTCTCTTCCGAAATAGACGTGGTTGTGGGAGCCAAAGACCTCAAGGTCCCGCCCCCCGGCATATCCACGATAGAACCTGACACAGCGATAACACTGGATGCACCGGTTCATCTCATGGTTGACGAAGGGGCCAAGATCCTGGTTGCGGTGCGTCCGTTTTTTGAACCGGAACCTGCGGTAGTCATGTCCTGTCATGACCGTCATGTCCTGGAGATGGCATTCTCCTCCCTCGTCACAGACCGGGCAGTCATGGGGGTGGTTCGTCATGAGCCATTCGAGGACAGCAGCGCGGAAGGCCTTTGCATCGGGGTCATTGATAGAGATGCGGGTCCTGTCGGAAGCGGGCGTCATACAGGACATCACGATCTTGCCGCGTCTGTCTTTCTCGTCCTTAAACTGCTTCACGGCGCACTGTCTGCACGCGCCAACGGAATGCATGGCAGGATGCCAGCAGAAATAGGGTATGTCGAACCCAAGGGAAAGGCAGGCATGGAGCAGGTTCTGTCCGTCCTTCACCATATAAGGCTTATCGTCTATGTATATCGTCGCCATCTTCATCCAATGTCTGAACAAGAGTCCTCAGAGCCGATTCACCTTTTTTCAAAATGGTCGGTTTCATTTCCATGGGCACTTCTTCTCTTTTATATGCAGCTCGAAATCTTCCCTGAAGTACTTCAGCGCACTCTGGAGCGGTTCGACGGCGCCGGGGGCAAAGGCGCAGAACGTATGCCCCGGCCCGAGCAACCCGGTATGGGATTCGAGGATCCCGATGTCTCCGGGCTCCCCCTCTCCGCTCTCGATAGCCATCAGCAACTTCTCTATCCATGGCAGGCCTTCACGGCATGGGGTGCACCACCCGCAGGACTCGCGGCTAAAGAAGCGTTCGAGATTATGGACCATCCCGACAGGACACGTCCGGTCGTCAAGCACGATCATGGTGCCTGTCCCCATTCTGCTTCCCACCTTCGGGACCGAGTCGTAATCCATCCTCACATCGAGATGCTCTTCGACGAGAAAATCCGTCGAAGCGCCGCCGGGTATGACGGCGCGGAATCGGTATCCGTCGGCCATGCCTCCGGCGTGCTCTTCGATGATCTCCCGTATTGTCGTCCCCATCGCCAGTTCCCAAGCCCCGGGTCTCCTGACCCTCCCGCTCACACCGTACATCTTTGTACCTCCCTCTTCGGTATGACTGAGTCCCTTGTACCATGCGGCGCCGTTCAGAATGATATGCGGTATATTGCAGAGGGTCTCGGCATTATTGATGATCGTGGGCCTCCCCCACAGGCCGCTCGCCTGAGGGTGAGGCGGCTTGGCGCGCGGGATAGGACGCCTGCCCTCGAGGGCATTCAGCATCGCCGTCTCCTCGCCACATATGTATCTCCCCGCACTGACGTGAAGATAGAGTTCAAGTCGAAAACCTGATTTGAGAATATCTCTGCCGAGATAGTTCCCGGCGTAAGCGTCGGCTATCGCCCTTGACAGTCGTTCAGCAGCACGACGGTATTCCCACCTCAGGAAGACGTAAGCGGTATCGACGTGGAGGGCATAGGCGCTGATGATCATACCCTCGATCAACTGGTGGGGGTTTCCTTCGATAAGTATACGGTCTTTGAAAGTGCCTGGCTCCATCTCATCGGCATTGGCGATGAGGTATCTTGGACGGAGAACATTATCGCCTGCCGGCATGAAACTCCACTTTATGCCTGTCGGGAACCCGGCGCCGCCGCGTCCCCTGAGGTTGGAATCCTTGACTGCCTGCACGATATCTCCTGGGGTCATGGTCTTCAGGGCCTTCCTCAGGCCCTCGTAGCCGCCGGCCTTCTCGTACTCCTCAAGGGTCAGGGCTTCGCCATCGGGCCGCATCATTCCTGTCAGTGGTTTCTCCATAACATCCCTTTAACGATATCTCTCAAGAATCTCATCAATCTTCTCCGGCGTGAGATTCGTGTGGAGTTCGTCATCAATCATCATGGCCGGCGCCTGATCACAGGCTCCGAGGCATGCAACCGGCAGCAAGGTGAACTGTCCGTCGGCGCTCGTCTCCCCAGGGGTAATGCCGAGACGTGATATCAGGTGTTCACGAATCCGCTCGTATCCCATGACCCAACAACTAACGCTATCACAGATCAGGATCAGATGCTTGCCGACTGGCTTCCGGAAGATGAGGCTGTAAAACGTTGCTACGCCGTCGAGCTCTTCGGGTGTCATCTCAAGGATTGCAGCGATGTCCCTTATTTCATCCGAAACCCACCCCCGGTAGCGCTGAACGATCCTCAGCGCCTCAACGCAGGCTGCATGCCTGTTGGAAAGGTGCTCTAATTCCGCAAGGATCTCTCTCCTCTCTCCGTCAGTGAGCATTATCTGTCGAGCCCGCCTCCCCGCCAACCGTGCAAAGGATCCTCCTTCCTCCTAAAGGACATCATCAGTATGCCTGCACTTTTCGTCACCCCTGCTTGTCCGGAGTCATTCTCAGGAAGGATTCCCGACGAGAGCGAATGACACCAGAGGAATGAACCAATTCGTAACAGCTTCACAGCTGGGAAAAGATTTTGAACGATGCCAGCCTTGTCTCCCGTACAGGATATCATCTCCTTTTACCTATCCACGTCAGCCAGCACAAAATCGATACTCCCCAAAATCGCCAAAAGATCAGGGACCATGAGGCCCCTGCTCATAAGGGGTATCATCTGGAGATGAGCAAAAGACGGCGTACGGATCCGGACGCGATAGGCCATCGTACTGCCGTCGCTGATGAGATAATACCCGTTGTTCCCCTTTGTGGCCTCGATGCCGGAAAATGCCTCGCCGGCAGGGATAACGGGCCCCCAGCTTACGTTCAGGAAGTGCGTGATGAGAGTCTCAATATCGTGCATAGTCCGCTCCTTGAGCGGAGGAGTCGCGAGGGGATGATCGGATTTGTACGGGCCTTCAGGCATGTTCTTCATGCACTGCTCAATAATCCGGATGCTCTGCCGCATCTCTTCGACGCGGACAACGGCCCGGTCATAGCAGTCTCCGTGTATTGCTGTCGGTATGTCGAACTCGATCTGATCATACCCCGAGTACGGCCGTTTCTTGCGGAAATCCCATGCAAGACCGCAGGCCCTGAGGCCAGGCCCCGTTACACCCCATTCGATTGCCTCCTGGAGCGAGTAGACACCGATGCCCTTTGTTCTCGCCTTCAGGATACTGTTCTGCATCACCATCCGGTCAAAGTCAACCAGGCGGCGGGGGAACTCCCTGATAAAGTCCCCTATCAGCCGGTCCCAGCCTCTCGGAAGGTCCTGGGTAACGCCGCCGATGCGAAACCAGCTCGGATGCATGCGGCCGCCGCATATCGCCTCAACGATCTCAAAGATACGTTCACGGTCGTTGAACGTATAGAATACCGGAGAGAGAGCGCCGACATCCTGGGCAAAAGTGCCGTACCAGACAAGGTGGCTCGCTATGCGGAAGAGTTCGGCCATCATGACGCGCACAATCTTCACCTTATCCGGGACCTTGATCGCCGCCAGTTTCTCGACTGCCAGGACATAGGCAAAATTATTCATTACACCACCGAGATAATCGATCCTGTCGGTGTACGGCACATAGGTATGCCAGGACTGCCGCTCTCCCATTTTTTCCGCACCGCGATGGTGATAGCCGATGTCGGGAACTGCGTCGACGATCTCTTCACCGTCAAGCTGCAGTATGATGCGGAGGAGGCCATGGGTCCCCGGATGCTGGGGGCCGAGGTTGAGGAACATGAAGTCCGTATCCTCCCTGTGGCGTTTCATTCCCCAATCGCCGGGACGGAACTGAAGGGCTTTCTGCTCTTCCTCCTCCTTCTCCTCAGGGAGACGGAAAGGCTCCATCTCCGTGGCGCGTGCAGGGTGGTCTTTCCGAAGGGGGTACCCCTCCCACGTTGGAGGCATCAGGATGCGCCTGAGATGGGGATGGCCTTCGAAGGTCACGCCAAACATATCCCACCCTTCCCTCTCATACCAGTCTGCTGAAGGCCAGATACCGGTTACCGAAGGGATAGACGGATGATCACCTTTCAGCGCAACTTTGATCCTGAGGTCATCATTCCTTTCGTAAGACAGAAGGTGATAGACGACGGTAAAGTCGCTCTCGGGCTGCCCACTCCTGTTAGCACGGACACGCTCATCAATGACAGTTAGGTCGTACAGACTTCGGTAAGGGTTTTTGACACTGTTTTTGAGATAGCGCAGAACATCGGGGGTCTTCTCTCTTTCTGACCAGAAGGTCCGTATGTCGTCACACGTTGCCTGCGGCAGGAATGACTTCTCGCCGAACTCCCTCTGCAATTCACGGATGACACTCCCGTCATCGTTCATACGCTCCTCACTGGCCGCATTCTCAGATTTCATCAGGGGAGCGCAAGGTCGTGGCCTTCTGTCTCTCTCCACGCTTTCTGTCGCGCTCGGACGGCATTTCGGGCCTCTGAGTCTCCTGAGGTCCGGTAACCCAGCTCAGGGGACGTCTCTCTCTGCCAACAGCCTCACGGAGCAGGAGGAGGCCTTCCATAAAGGCATCGGGCCTGGGTGGACAGCCCGGAACATAGACATCGACGGGGAGAAAGGTATCGACACCCTGGACAACGCTGTAGATGTCATACATGCCTCCTGAGTTCGCGCAGGACCCCATGGAGATGACCCATCTCGGCTCCATCATCTGCTCGTAGAGACGCCTGATCACCGGAGCCATCTTGATGAATACCGTGCCGGCAATGACCATGAGATCGGCTTCCCGGGGGGTCCCGCGAATCACCTCTGAACCGAAACGGGCTATGTCGTACCTTGATGTAATGCTCGTGGCCATCTCGACGTAACAGCAGGAGAGACCGAAGTTGAAGGGCCAGATCGAATTCTTCCTGCTCCATGCGAGGAGATCCTGCAGTCTGGAGAAAAGAAGGCTTTGCCGGACAGCGTCCTCTGCGGATCTTCCGGGGCCCTTCGGTTTCTCGAAAGACCATCTCATACCTTCAGAACACCCTTCCCTCTTTCATCATCTCTCCTCAGGCCCGATGGTCCCCAGTCCAATCCCCCGAGCCGCCAGAGATAAACGAGGATAACGACAAGGACGCCGACGAAGAGAAGGATTGCGATATATCCGGCCCAGCCCAGTTCCCGGAAAGCGGAGGCCCAGGCGAAGATGAAGACTGATTCAAGATCAAAGATGACAAAGAACATGGCGACCATGTAGAACTTGACATCAAATCTCACCCGTGCCGAACCTGTTGAGACAATGCCCGACTCGTAGGGTTTTCCTGTGGCCCTCTCCCTGTGACGCTGTCCCAGGACAGAGGAAAGCGCTAACATCGATGTCACAAGAAGGACAACAGCAGCACCATAGAGGGCAAGGGGCCAGAGAGGGGTCGTGGTGTCGCTCATTGGGAAGATCTCTTTCTCCAGAGCCCTCCGAGCGCCAGGACGACGATCCCATAGAGTATGATGACCATCGCAAAGAATCTTCGGGGCGCTACGCCGGGGGTGATGAGCTGGCCGCGATCGACGCCGTTCAGAAAAAGGACATAGGCCTCGATACTCGATATCGCCTGCTGCGTCAGGGTATTGGTATCACCAAAGGCAGGCATGTGAATTGCCGGACCGGTACCGGGGGGCACAGAGCCATGCTGGATATAATGGTCGATGTTCTCTGAGAACGTCCGCGCATCCGCGCTATAAATTTCCCGGTCTATCGGATTGAGCTGAGGTACCTTGCCCTCATGGGAACCGGGATTTGAAAGGCCGCCCTTCCCTTCATTTCCATGGCACGAGGAGCAATTCTTCTCAAATAATTTGGCCCCCTCCTCAGCGCTTCCTATTATGTACGCAGCCTTACCGGGAAGACCTTTCGCAGGGGGAACGGAAGAAGATTCTTTTCCGGCAGAAGTCTGAGATGACGGTGGAGGCGTTCCATCACGCGATGTCTGCGTCGCCTCGCTGGGACTCGGGAGAAAGACTTCTTTCAAACCCTTCATCTCGGACCGTTCGCGATTCATTGAAGTCTTTTCCTGAGGAGGAGCCTGGCTGAATCCGGGGCTCAGATACCCTTTAATGGTGAGGCCTATGAGTATCCCGCCAAGGATCAGGGCACCAAGCATCGCAACCGGCCGCTTCAGAGGGTTCCTCTCCGGGTTGCGATCGAGAAAGGGCAGGAGGACAAGGATAAGGATCAGGACTGTAGGAACACCCACGGTACCGACAGGCTCGAGGCTGCCCTTGAAAAATTTGAGACCTTCGTAGAGGAACAGAAAGTTCCACTCCGGTTTCGGAATATAGGAAGTGTCAAGGGGATCGGCCATTCCTGAGTAATGGGGGGGAAAGAAGACTGAAAGGCTGACGAGAACGAGGAAAATCACCGTCCCCACAACGGCATCCTTGAAGACCTGATCAGGCCAGAAAGGTCCCTTCTCCTTCCTCTTCTCGTCCTGCCACGGCCCCACCGTACCGAAATGCCGCATCGCAACGATATGGATTCCGAACAGTCCGGCAAGGCTCAGCGGCAGAAGCGCGACGTGGAGACCAAACATGCGGGAAAGGGCAAGCTGTCCCATCTCTTCACCGCCCCGCAAAAATCGTTTCATAATGTCACCGGTGACAGGCGCAGTGCCGGCAATGCTCGTGCTGACCTCGCCTACCCAGTAGCCGCGCTGGTCCCAGTGAAGGGGGCCGCCGGTAAAACTGAAGGCCATGGCTGTCAAGAGGAGGGCCACACCGGCCAGCCACGTGAGTTCCCTCGGTCTCTTGTAAGCGCCCCAGACGAAGACCCTTGTCATGTGGAGCAGGAGAAGGACGATCATGAGATTGGCACCCCAGTAATGGAAGCCATGGATCAGCCATCCGAAAGGAACACTCGTTCGCAGGTAACTGATGCTGTTGTAAGCATGATCGGTTGCAGGAGTATAAAAGAAGAGTTGCATAATACCCGTCAGCGCCTGGAGTGAAAAGACGATGAGAACGGCGCTCCCGAGGGTGTAAGCATATCGTGCACCTCCGGGGATTTCCTCCTCAAGCGTCAGCCTGAGCAAGGAAGAGAGAGGCCATCGTTCATCGATCCACGCCTGTATTCGTCTCAGCATCACAACCTCCTAAACCTGGACCTTTTCAGGAGTCCCCGGCTTAAATCGTTCCCATTGGACAAAGAGTACGCCGTTTTCGATTCTATAGTTCAATGCATCAAGCGGTCTCGGGGCAGGCCCGGAAAGCACTTTGCCGTCAATGGAGAAGACGCTTGCATGGCATGGACATTCGAAATGCCCGGTGCCCGCATCCCATGTGAAGCGGCAACCCAGATGAGTACAGATCGGCGAGAAGACGGTCACCGTCTCTTCTCCGTGCTTGATGGTCCACGCAGAGTGCAGGACATTCCCGATATGGTAGGCATCTTCCGTCCTGGCCTCGAACTTGATCTCGACGGGCTGGCCTTCAGGCAATGAACTCATCTCTGTGACTCTTGACCACGGCGCCTTTTTCGCGCTGACGCCCTGGCCGAAGAGGCTGTTGAGAAACGGGACTCCGACGACCAGCCCATTGAGAAAGGCCAGGGTGCCGATAACGATCTTGAGGAACCCCCGCCTCGTCGTTGCTTCAGAGGTCTGTGAAGAGGAACCTTCATTCATAAGCCGCCTCCTATAGGGTCAACACCCTTTGCCGTCACGTAAACATGTTGGATCAGGAACACCAGACTCACGGGCCTATACATACTCTATACTCTCCTGACCCTTTCCTAATAAGAAGTTTACCCGTTTATTTTAAAGAGTCAAGTAAGAACCAGAACATTTCTTTCCCCCTTCATTCCCGCTTGCCGGAAATCCTTCTGAAGATGGATAACTTCCGTCTTCTGTTTGGCCCGCCTTTCGGTTATTATATCAATGAGAAGAAAGGGAGACGACGATGCCATGATGAGAAAGGCGCTCATCCTGAAGATTTTCGATGCTGCGAATATGCAGCGGTGGAACGATAAGATACGTCCTGTCGAATTGCGGGAGCTTGACAAGCAGGCCCACAAGATGATGATCGCCTATTTCCTCGGCAAGTTCGAGGAGGAGAGGCAGGGTTTTGACTGGATTGAGATCATAGAGGGGGGGCTCTTCGAGTTCCTCCAGCGTCTTGTCCTTACCGACCTGAAACCGCAGATATTTTACGAAATGGCCAAGGACAGAGAAAAGTACCGGAAGTTGAATGAATGGGTGTATGACAGACTGGAGTCTCTCATATCTCCTCTCGGCGAAGATTTCTGCGCAAGGTTTCGGGAGTATTTTTCGAACGATGACGACACCCTGAACAAAAGGGTCCTGAGGGCGGCCCACTTCTTTGCCACGAAATGGGAATTCGACATTATCGAGCGTGTCAACCCTGAGGGCTACGAGATCCCCGAGATCAAGAAAGACCTTCAGTCGAGACAGGAAAAATATTACGATCTCGAGGGGATCCATCAGCTGGCCCTTTACGCGAAATACCGGAATTTCATCGACCTCTGCGGACAACTGAGATTTCAACTCCGCTGGAGCCACATCCGCAGGGTTCCCGAGACGTCGGTCCTGGGACACCTCCTCATTGTCGCGATGCTCTCCTATCTCTTCTCCCTTGAAATCAAGGCCTGCAGGCGACGGTCCATCAACAATTACTTCACCGGCCTCTTCCATGACCTGCCCGAGGTCCTTACGCGCGATATCATCTCACCGGTCAAGAAATCCGTCGAGGGTCTCGGCGATCTTATCAAGGAGTACGAGAAGAGGCAGATGGATAAGGAGGTCTACGGCCTCATCCCCGAAGCCTGGCATGAGGAGATGAGGATGTTTACGGAAAACGAGTTCGCCGGTATTGTTACTGTAAAGGGGAAGCGCGTGGAGAAGACCTCCGATGAGATCACGAGAGAGTTCAACTGGGATGAATATAACCCGAGAGACGGGGAGATGATCAAGGCAACCGATGAACTCGCCGCATTTGTCGAGGCTTACCTCGGTCTTGAAAACGGCATAAAATCACATGAGCTTATGGAGTCAAAAAATTTCCTGAAAGCCAGGTTCGATCATGCAGTCATCGGCGGCATAAAGTTCGGGGAGATCTTTGCTGATTTTGAGTAGATTGTCGGGCGTCTGACCCTGCACGGAATCACTCTCGCCAGACTGTGATCGCAATGTCCGGACAGACCTGTGCGCATATCGTGCATCCCGTGCACCGTTCCTGATGCGCCGGTTTTGCCGGGAAGTAACCGTTGGAATTAAACTCACCATCCATCACAATCACCCCTTCAGGACAGAAAAGAATACAGTACTTGCACCCCTTGCAACGTTCACGGTCTATCTCGACCTTCCCCTTCATCATCTCCTCCCGAGAAGCTCCCGCGCGTGCCTGAGCGATATGTCCGTGATCTTCCCGCTCAGCATCCTTGCTATCTCCTCCTCCCGCTCCTCCCGTGACGTCTCTCTTACGCTCACCCACAGGCCATCCTTCTTCGAGAGCTTCTCTATCATCATGTGGCGGTCAGCCATCGCCGCAATCTGCGGAAGATGGGTTATACAAAGTACCTGATGCTTCGTCGCAAGACTCTTCAGCCTCATCCCCACGTGCTCGGCCGTCCTTCCACCGATGCCGGCATCAACCTCATCAAAGATGAGCACGGGGACCATGTCAACCTCAGCCAGGGTCTCCTTCAAGGCAAGCATGATCCGCGAGAGCTCCCCTCCCGACGCGATCCTGCCGAGCGGTCTGACAGGCTCACCCTCATTCGCCGAAAAGAGGAATTCAATGGTGTCCATTCCCGACGACGTCAGGGAGCCGGTCCTGACCTCCACGGCAAATTCGGCCTTGTCCATGGCGAGTTCCCTGAGGATCGGTTTCACAGCTGCCTCGATCCTTCCTGCCACCCTCTTCCTCATCCCCGTGAGACGCATGGCCTTTTCAGAGAGTTCAGCTTCCCGCGAGGCTAGGGTCTCCTGCCTCTCCTTCAGCTGTTCATCGGAGATGGTCAGTCCCTGCAATTCCTGTTCAGCCCTCTGCCGGTATTCCAGGATTCCCTCGGTACCCTCGCCGTACTTTCTCTCTAATCTCCTGATAAGATCGAGGCGCTCTTCAACGACATCGAGCCTGTCAGGGTTCAGATCGTATCTGTCCCGGCAGGACCTGAGAGAAGACGCTGCATCGTCGAGGAGAGGCTTTGACGATTCAAGGAGGTCGAGGACCTCCCGGATGCCGCTGTCGATCTTCGAGACTTCCTTCACCATCGATATTACAGCAGAGAGTTTTTCTGCCAGAGAGTCGTTTCCGCTGTAAAGGAGGGAATATGCCGAACCGCTCAGTTCAGCGAGTTTGGCCGTGTTTGCGAGGATGGCCCGCTCTTCTTCAAGGGTCTCTTTTTCGCCGGGCTTCAATGAAGAAGCGTCGATCTCCCCTATCTGGAACCTGAGGAGGTCGATCCTCTGTTCCTTCTCCTTGACGTTCGATGTCAGGGAGGAGAGTTCCTCTTTCATCGCCCGCACTTCGTGAAAGAGCCGCTCAACCCCGGCCCGTTCGGGGAGAAGTTTTCCGTAGGCGTCGAGGAGGGACCGCTGGTTCTCGGGAGAGAGGAGGCTCTGATGTTCATGCTGGCCGTGGATATCGACGAGGGTCCGCCCCAATTCGAGGAGTGTCTGGACATTGACCATGGTGTCGTTGATGTAGGCCCTGCTCTTTCCCGATGAAGAGAGAATCCTCCTGAGGATGATCCCCTCTTCCGAAGGGATACGGAGTCTTTCGAGCACGGGGTGACGAGCGATATCGAAGAATGCCTCGACAAAGGCCTCGTTCCTGCCTCCCCTGACCATATCGCTCTGTGCCCTCTCTCCCAGGGTGAGGCCGAGGGCATCGATGATAATCGATTTCCCCGCACCGGTCTCACCGGTCAGGACATTGAGGCCGGGCTCAAATTCGACGGTGAGGGCTTCAATGATCGCAAAGTCCTTTATCCTGAGCTCTCTGAGCATCGCCTTAAACCATACCACAGCAACCGGGGAAATTCCAACGCCCCGACCAGGCCTAAGTCGTGGTGATTCAGATAAACAGGCCCTTTGGCACGAATCTTTCTTCACCGTCACGAAATATTTTCGGCTTGACAAAGGGCCTTCTTCCTGTTAACATCTACAACTATCCAAAGAAGAAAGGGGGGAAAGAGATGACAAAGGCGGAGCTCATTGACAAGATTGCCTCGGGAGCGGGACTCAGCAAGTCTGATGCTTCAAAAGCTCTGGATTCAACACTGAACGCAGTAAAGGCATCTTTGAAGAAAGGTCAGAAGGTTACTCTCGTCGGATTCGGCACCTTTGGCGTTGTGAAGAGGAAATCAAGAAAAGGACGCAACCCGAGGACAGGAGCGGTGATTACCATCCCTGCTGCGAAGACACCGAAGTTCACCGCTGGCAAGGCTCTTAAAGACGCAGTAAGATAATTTTCTCTTTTATCCATACCGATCAGGGGATACTCTTCTATCCCCCTTTTTTTTGCTCCGATGGAGACACCCGACCTGCCGCTCTCGGTCCTTTCAAAAACCCTCTTTTTTTGATATGCTGAGGCTGAAGGACGGGGTTCCCGTCCATGACCTCTCAGTCTCATGGAAAAGAGAAAGGAGAAAAGTATGTTGGTGGAATTCAGCATTGTCCCCATCGGCGTCGGGAGCAGTATCGGCGATCAACTGGCAGAGGTCCTGAAGATCGTTGATGCGAGCGGATTGCCTTACAAGGTCAATCCCATGGGCACGGTCATCGAGGGCGAATGGGACGAGGTGATGAAACTCGTGAAGCAGTGCCACAAGACCATCATGAAGAGCGGGGAGCGGGCACTGACCACCATAGCCATCGATGACAGGAAAGGCAAACCGAAGAGGATCGACGCCAAGGTGAAGTCCATAGAACGGAGGATAGGGAAGTCATTGAAGAAATAGTGATCGGTATCCGCCGGTTTCCCGTGCGTCTGAAACATGGTATCCTATGACATTTACGGAACATCCCGGCACATGAAAATCGAACGAATTCTCGCGGGCGTTGATCTCGGGTCCGATACCGGCAGGGTACTCGCCTATGCTGCGCTTTTCGCAAAGGAGATGGGCGCCTCTCTGGATCTCTTGTCGGTGATCGATTATCTTGTGACCCCTCCGACATACCTCGTACCGTATATCGAGGAAGAAAAGAGAACGGTAGAGGGAAAGTTTCGTTTCTGGTCGAAAGAGCTTCAGGATTACGGCATCACGATAAAGACAGAGGTCATGGTGGGCAGGCTGAACGAGTCCTTTGAAGCAGCGATCAAGAAGGGAAAGGCAGATATGCTCGTACTCGGGTTCAGGTCCCATACCCTAAGAAGGAGCAGTTCTGAAAGGCTGATAAAAGGCATCGCACTGCCGATGCTCGTGGTGAAGGGCAGGAAGTCGGAATCGGCAGGAATCGGTGCGGTAAGAATACGGAAGGTTCTCTGTGCCGTCGATTTTTCTGAGATGTCAGAGAAGGCCCTAAACATGGCAAAGGCCTTGGGAGACCTCTTCTCTGCAGAAGTGGAGGCGATCCACGTCCTTCCGAGCCATGTTCTTGAAAAGAGGGTGAAGACAGAGTCGGCAAGAGAGCGTGCACGGAAGGAACTCCTGGATCACGCAGAGGGCAGACTGAACGCTCTCCTGAGAGAGGCCGGAATCGAAAATACCGGGGTGATCGAAGAGGGAGACCCCTACAGAAGAATCGTCTCCTTTTCGGAAGAGAGCGAAAGCGACCTTATCGTCCTTGGAGCCAAGGGCCTCTCTTTCATCAGGGGGGTCCTCATCGGAAGTGTGACCGACGCGGTTTTGAAATCGTCTCCCTGTCCTGTCCTCGTGGCACATTGATGCTCCGCGATACCACCTTTCTTCTTATCAGTCTTTTCGTCATACTCGCCGCAGCAGAAGGATTTACGAACGGCGTTGAGGCCTTTGGCAGGAGATTTTCCCTTTCACAGGCCGTTGTCGGAAGCATCCTTGCCGCTGTCGGGACAGCCCTCCCCGAGACAATCCTCCCCATCGTAGCGATCTTCCTTTACGGAGGAGCATCAGCGAATGATATCGGCATAGGAGCAATCCTCGGTGCGCCTTTCATGCTTTCTACGCTCGCCTTTTTCCTCGTCGGCCTGACCGCTCTTGCGTCCTTCCTGAAGAAGAGGCGGACCTTCGAGATCAATGTTGAGGCCCATTCCACGACAAGGGACCTGACCTTTTTCGTGCCGATGTATTTGATCGCTGTTTTTGTTCCGTCTCTCGGAGGAAGGTCCTTTGCCATACCGGTAGCCGTTCTCCTCGTAGCGGGTTACCTCTTCTACGCATATCAGACATTCAGAGGCGAGAGTGGGGACATCGGACACTCTGAGGGGCTCTATCTCTCGAGGCTCATGAGGAGACTGAGGTTTACAAAGGACGATACCCCTCACCCCGCCGTGACGATCGCGCAGGTCATCGGGGCTCTTTCAATGATGGTGGCCGGCGCCCATACCTTTGTCAGGAGCCTCGAACACGTCTCCCTGCGATTCGGCATGAACCCTCTCCTCTTTGCCCTTATCCTTGCGCCCGTAGCAACAGAGCTTCCGGAAAAATTCAACAGCGTCACATGGACATGGAAAGGACGGGATACCCTGGCAGTCGGAAACATAACCGGGGCAATGGTCTTTCAGTCGACCTTCCCCGTCTGCGTGGGATTGCTCTTCACCGACTGGAAGCTGACGGGCATGGCGCTCTTTTCGGCGATCCTCGCCCTCGCATCAGCATCGATAGTGCTTTTGCAACTCCTCTTCAAGAAACGCCTTTCACCCGTCACCCTACTCCTCGGGGGAGGACTATACCTGGTCTATGCCGTCGTATTGCTCCTCAACAGCAGATAATGAAGCAGACCTTCCCGGGCTGCCCCTCTCACTTCTTAAAGAGGTTCTCAAACTGCTTTCTCGCATCACTCTTCCCTTTCTCTGAAGAGGTGATACTGCCTCCCTCCCGAAAGGTAAACCAGTCGCAGAAATTTGCCCTGTCCCTCACCCGTTGAAACTCTGCCTTCGGCTCAAGACACTTGTTGTGCGCCGTCTCTGAATAGAATTTGCAGTTCAGACAGATGTGGAGGTCACCTTTGCAGAAGGGACAGACGGATTTCCTCGAAAAATATTTGTCGACGGCGATCTCTTTCCTGCACAGAGCACAAATCTTCATCATCTCCTCCTGACCCTTTCCTTATCATTCTACTACAAGAAGAGGGCGCAATCATATGCATGTGAACGTTAGGCCCGAAGATATTGAGCTTTCCCCTCAAAAGCGTGTAAACTATCGGCGTATTCCAAAGCCGGGATAGCTCAGTTGGTAGAGCAGCTGATTCGTAATCAGCAGGTCGTCGGTTCGAATCCGATTCCCGGCTCCATTAAGAAATCCGACATTGCCAGGGGTTACCTCTGGTATGATATTGATAGTTAACACAGAGGAGTACTGGTATGGCAAGGGCAAGTACGCTGGGAAAGATCGAGAAGGAGATCGAAAAGCTTTCCCCGAAAGATCAGCTTAACCTTGTAGAGAAACTCGCTCATCAGTTGAGTAAGGCCGGACTTGCTGAAAAAAAGGAGCTCGACTGGAAAAATATCTATGGTCTCGGCAAGGGGCTCTGGAGAGGTGAAGACGCTCAAGAATATGTTAACCGGCTGAGAGAGGAATGTACGCTTTATGCTCCTTAACGCTTCCATTCGTATACGTCGCCCTGCTCAGGGAGACGGTGGCGCATGGAGGCTGTGAGCAGCATATCCCACCCACGCGCCATGAAGAACGCGCCGTTCGCGTTCATGTCGTTCGCGATTTAGCCAGGCTTCGGGATCAGCTTGCCGGAAGGGTGAAGTCTCGGTGAAGAAATGTTAGGCAAGTTCTCTTATACGCTTCTGAGCTTGACGCTTCCCGATTCTCCTGAGGGCTGCCAAAGCGGTAATCTGCCGTCCTTTGGGGCGAGATCTACCACGTTCCCAGTTTCCTATGGTCCCGCCGCTCACACCGACAAGCAGACCGCATTCTTTTGCAGACAGCCCCAGCCGCTTACGCGTTGACCGCAATCCTTTGGCCGAGAACCTGACGCTCGCTGCCTCGATCTGTCCAGCGCCCGCGGGAGGTTGCGGAAGCCTTTTATGAAGGTGCATGACCTCCCGTTCCAAGCCTTTCAGGCGCGCGGAGAGCTGTGCAATAATCTTCCGGTACTGGCCTGACGCCTTCCGCAGAGCATGAGTCTCCGCACGAGCCTGTTTTCTCGCACCACGTTCGATCGTTTCCTTAAGCAGTTTGGCGATATTGCTCATCACATTCTCCTCTTTGTGTGGATTTTGACTCGGTTGTCACTCTCCTGCCCTCATGACGCAACGTGCTACCGTGGAAGCCGTTTTGGATTGCCTCCCTGGAATCGCCGTCACACAATTTATTGAACTCATTTCTTACAGAGGATATCGTCTCTTACGATTTCTGCGACGCAGAACCAGAAATGTGAGACTTCGTCACAGGCTTTTGCCATCACCTTTCTCCCTGAACAAAATGAATAATGAAGATACCACAAATTCTTGTCCTTGGCAACACCGGATTGTTTTGGGGTAATCACCATGGCGGTGAGGACGAAAATTATCTGTATGGTTATAATAATATGTCATGGAGCAGAAAGACTACTATAAAATGCTTGGAGTCAGCGAAGATGCCTCTTCCGAGGAAATAAAGAGCACCTACCGGAAGTCAGCCTTTCAATACCACCCGGACAAGAATCCTGGCAAAGAAGAAATGATGAAAGAGATTAATGAAGCGTATGCTGTCCTCTCAGACGAACGAAAGCGAAGGGAGTATGATTTCTACAGACAGAGTTATGGATTCTCCGCAAGGGACAAATTCAGACAAACCTATACCGACCAGGATATCTTCAAGGATTCTGACATTAATCAGGTCTTTGCAGAGCTGAGCAGGGCATTTGGTTTTAACAGGCCAGAGGACATTTTCGGCCGCAGCTCTTTCTATGGGAATCAATTCAGAACCTTCCAGTTCAAAGGGCCCGGATTCGCCGGGAAGGGTTTTTTCTTTCTTGGGCCGATGTCAGAGATGTACCGGGACATGTTAAGGGCCTCCCAGCATGAAACAGACGGAGCCCCGGCCCGTCGGCCTTCGCTTTTTTCTAGAATATTCCTCATGGGAATAAAGGCGCTGCAGAATCATATGGCCAAGAAATACGGATTGGAATTACCGGAAAGGGGCAAGGACATTGAAGATGAAATTACAATCCCCTCTGAGGTTGCCTCAGCTGGCGGCAAGCTGCGCTATCACTATGCCAGGCACGAAAATGCCCGTGATCTGATGATCAAGATACCGCCAGGGATAAAGGAAGGCCAGAAGATAAAATTAAGGGGCATGGGCATGGTTGGAAGGCGAGGTGGAGAGACCGGCGATCTTTATCTCAAAGCGAAACTTCATACCCCGTGGCTCGAGAAGATAAAAGAGTTTGTTGGAAAATAATGCCTCGGGAGGGCCTCAAAAGGCATAGGGTTCCCGCAGGACAAAGGCAGCTTGCCGTCCATTGTGCGGCAGCCCGTGAAAGTCGGCCAGCGAGAAGGCAAGGTGTACCTGGAAGTGCACAATGACGAATTAGAAAAAGATTCGGATTATCTTGAAACGGCCCAGATGCTGGTGGCGAAAGAAGGGCTCCTCAAGAGCGTGAGTACGAAAAAGCTTTTTCTTGCGATCAAGGAAAAACGGGGCATGCCGGTGGACATTTCCGATTATTGATCACGAAGAAGTCCGTTCCAAGGCTGATTCTCCCTGGGACAAGCCCGAAGAACTGAAGTTTAATTCGACATGAAGTCTCCAAACGGTCAGTTCAGAGCGGGCGCCAAGTTACGAGCGATGACTGTTACCCCGCCAAAATAGTACTGAAGGGATCACGAGACTCGCAATCAATGCATCGGCTGAGACGGTCTTATGGACATGGGTCATCTGCTCAAATGCACTGCGCCTGAACGTGAGCGCACCTGATCCCTATCTCTTCTTCTTCATCGGCTGCTCGCAACAGATGAGATGGGCGCCTTCTGCGCAGCAACAAGCATTGTCAACGGTGACTGCGAGGCCGCAGACGTCGCAACTGTATCTGCTTCCTTCCGTCACGCGCGTTGTTTTCTTTACAGCCTTTTTGACTGCCGTCTTCCTTGATACAGCCTTCACTCCTGCTTTCCTGGGAGATGCCTTCCCTGATGTCTTCACTCTTGCCATGTCCTTCCCCTTCCTGCTCTAAGCTCTTTAGCCCAAGGGCTATCTTTAATATAAGTATAGCGGAAAATTGCTGTCTCTTCCATCCTCAGAAAATTTTCTTCAACCTTCGGTCGGTCCATCTATACTGAGGGCATCCGAACAGCGAGGGAGGAATATGCTCTTCTTCTATTGCAAAGATTGATCAATCCACCTTATACTCTAGAAGGGAATGAGCAAGGACCATAGACACTTCAGGCGGTACAAGACAAGGCATCCTGCCAAAATATCCCTTCCTGACAGAGACCTCGATGCTGAAATCGTCGATTATTCTTTGGGCGGCGTAGGCATTGTCTACGGAGATGGCCTTCAGCTCCAGGAAGGGGACATTCTGCGGATTGGAAGTGATCTCCTTGACCTGGACGCGAGGTGCGCAGTCGAGTGGTGGTCCCAAAGCACCGGTGAAATCCGTGCCGGCCTCAGGAAGATTGATCCCCTCAGGGGTTCGCTAAGACATTACCTTCTTCCCGATATCTTCATCGGTCTTCAGAGATCGCTGAAAACGGGGATCTTCGATCTGAAGAGTGGAAACATTGAAAAGAAGATCTACATAAAAAACGGTGATCTGATCTTTGCGACCTCGAACCTTGAAGAGGACAGACTGGGCGATATCCTTCTACGCGAAGGTAAGATTACGCGCAGCCAGTTTGACAGATCCGCGGAACTGATCCGCCAGACAGGAAAACGGCAGGGCAGCATACTCGTGGAACTGGGAGCAATTTCTCCCCAGGAACTTTGGTCGACCGTAAAACAGCAGGTGGCCGACATTATCTTGAGCCTCTTTGAATTTTCTGAAGGCGATTTTATATTCTTAGAAGGTAATCTTCCGACCGACGAAGTCATCATTTTGAAGCTCTCGGCCGGAAACCTGATTTACCGTGGGATCAAGAGGTCCAAGAGCCTCGTTCAAGCCAAGGACTACCTTGCCCTTGGGTCGGAGTCGGTGATTTCCTTTTCCGGGAATCCCCTCGATCTCTTCCAGGATATTTCTCTGGATGACGAGGACAAGCGGATACTATCCTTCGTGGACGGGAAGAGGACCTCCGGGGAGATCATTCAGCTTGCTGGGCTTGATAAGGCGACTGGGCAAAGATCGGTTGCAGCGCTCCTCAGCACATCGATCGTCGAGGTCTCTCACGGGGGCGACGTCGAACAGACGGTGACTCCCGATCATGTTATAGATGCCTCCGTCCCTCCGCCCAACATCGGAGAGAAGATCGAGCGCATGATCGAGAACTGCCGCAGCCTCAATTACTATTCCCTCTTCGGTATCGAAGAATCAGCTCCGGATCCTAAAATACAGTGGGCCTTTTACCGGCTTGCGAAGGAATTCCATCCGGACAGGCATTTCTACCTCGGCGAAGACATGAAGGGCAAACTCCACACCATATTCTCTACCGTCACAAAGGCTTATGGCGTCCTGAGCAGTCCGGAGAGAAGGAGGGATTATGACCGATCTCTTTCCGGTGGTCAGCGGACTTCGTCGCAGACCGAGGAGGCGTGCAGGAAGTTTAAAGAAGGTCTGTCAGCTGTCCACAGGAAGGATTTCTTGCAGGCCTCCGAGCTTTTTGATGCAGCATGCCGCCTGGATGAATCCGCACCCGAGTACTATTTTCATTACGGCCTTTCCCTCATTGAACTCAACAGGCTTCACGATGCTGCCCGCGCGATGACAAGAGCGTCAAACCTCGCCCCGCACAATGACAAGGTCTTCGCTGAACTTGGGAGTATCTACCTTGCCCTCGGATTCCCCATGCGTGCAAGGAGATACTTCAAGAAAGCCCTGGACCTGAATTCTGAAAATAGAGCTGCAAGAAAGGGACTCGAGGAATCGGGTCAGCCCCGTCGATCATGAACCCGCCAGAAAACCCTTCTCCCGACTACCAGGAATCTCTCAGCACCCTTGCGGAAGAAAAGAGGACTCTTACCGGGAAGCTTGTCAGGGCGCTGAAGGAGAATTCCGCACTCCACGACCGCCTTGCAGAGCTTCATGTAACCATGAGTATCAAGACGGCTGAACTCCAGAGGGAGATTGACGATCTTACCCGCGAGCGCAAGGACCTCCTCGAAGAAAACGAAGCTCTCTTACAGGATCTTTCATCGCAAGAGACTGCATCGGGGGTGTTGTCGCAGTCACTGACGGAGACGCGGCCGACAAGGGAAGAGATGCAGAGACAGCTTGATGCCGGTAAAAGGCACATGGAAGAATTCGAATTGAAATTCATAGACCTCGAGAACCGTTACAAGGCAATTTTAAAGGAGAAGGAAAACCTCAAGGTGATCGCTGGAGAACAGGAAGACAGATTGCTGACACTCATACATGAGAAAGAACTCGCGGAAAAGCCGCGGACTGACGATGAGGGTGAACGGAAGCTCCACGCCGATGCGATCGCAGCGAAGAATGAGGAGATTGAGAAGTATCGGACGAGGGTAAGAGAACTCCTCGATATGAGCAATGAGGCAGAAGGGTTCAGGACAGAAATTACCAACCTGACGGAGAACGCGGAGAGCCTCCGAAGACTGAATGAATCGCTAAGGGAAGAGAAGGAGAGGATCGAAAAGGAATCCCTCCAGACCGCGGCGAAACTTTCGACGTTGGAAAAAGAGCTTTTGTCAAGGGATGAGAGTATCCGTCATTTACGGGAGGAACTCTCCCGGCTTGAGGGCGCGATTCCTTCCTCCGGCAAGACAAAAGAGAGCTTCTTCGAAAGATTCAGAAGAAAAAACCGTATTCAATGCAACAAGCGGCGCCCTCTCTGAAAAGATACAGCTTCCTTCCAGGACTCTCGAACACAAGAAGAGCATGAGGACCGAACTTGAGGACACTCTCAGGCAGAGGGATTCAGCCCATGAAGAACTGTCGCGCAACAAGTAGGCATCATCCTCTCAGAAGGAGGAGTACGAGATTCAGTCATCTTGCCTTTTGTCTATCCTTTGGAGTTAAATACAGTGGAGAACGATCCGGCGCAATGTAAGGTTTCCGTCTGTTCATGCTCAAGGAGGAAACGGATGAAGGCGGTTCGGGTTCATGAGTTCGGTGATCCGGAAGTGATGCGGATCGAGGAAGTACAGGATCCGCAGCCGGGTATCGGCCAGCTTCTCATTACGGTCCGGGCGATCGGGGTCAATCCCGTCGACGCATATATCCGCTCAGGACTCTATCCTCTCAAGCCTTCCCTGCCATATACCCCTGGTTTAGACGCCGCAGGTCTTGTGGAGGCAGTGGGCGGGGAAGTCGGGGGGATCGCAGTCAATGACAGGGTGTATGTTGCCGGCACGATCAGCGGCGCCTATGCCGAAAAAGCATTGTGCACTGCTTCAGAGGTTCACCCGCTGCCGGGGCAGATCACATTTTCACAGGGAGCTGCAGTCGGCGTCCCCTACGCAACCGCATACCGGGCACTTTTCATACGCGCCCGTGCGCTTCCGGGAGAGGTTGTCCTCATTCACGGAGCGAGCGGTGGTGTGGGGATTGCAGCGGTACAGATCGCTCTTGCCGCGGGAATGACGGTTATCGGAACGGCAGGCACAGAACAGGGAGAACGCCTGGTAGCCGAACAGGGCGCCCATCATGTGGTGAACCATCACGCTCCAAACCACCTTGAGGAGGTTGCGGCCTTCACGGGCGGCCGGGGGGTGGATGTCGTACTCGAGATGCTTGCCAATGTGAATCTGGGAAGGGACCTCAGCACACTCGCCCGTGGCGGCCGCATTGTGGTCATCGGAAGCAGAGGCACCGTCGAGATCAACCCGCGCGATGCAATGAGCCGCGATGCGAGTATCCAAGGATTGTCTCTCTTCAATACCCCGGAACCGGAGATGAAAAGTATCCATGCCGCCCTTGCCGCGGGTTTGGCAAACGGTACGTTGCGGCCTGTCGTGAGTCGGGAGATGACCTTATCGGATGCTCCCCGCGCCCACCATGCCGTGTTGGAAGGCAGCACATTCGGAAAGATTGTGTTGCTTCCCTGAGCTATAATAAGGATAGACGTATTCGCTGGAGCACGGACGAGAGGAGATTCAGGAGGATCAGTCCCGGGATGGGCAGGAAGAAGCCGGTAATCGAGGAAATCAAGACAATCATCTCCAGATATAAGAACGTCGTCGTGAGCGGCGAAGTCGGTGCGGGAAAGATAACCAGTACCCTTGAAGCCATCGAGAGCGCAGGCGATGTCTATTACATCGGCAATCCCGTCGACTACGTGGGAAAGCCGAGGCCCAGGGGATATGACAAGTACATCAATTACATCCTCACATTAAGAAAAGACCTGCACGTCATCTCGAGCGATGAGGAAATACTTTCCTTCGATCATTCCAAGCTCTGGGGCAAAGGCGCGATACTTTTGATCGATGAAATCTATGGCAGAAGTGCCGAACAGTACCGAAAGATATACGAGATCCTTGATACAGAGGGCCTGAAGGTCATTCTTATCGCGGGATGTCTTAAGAACATCGGGAAGATCATCGAGAAATTCGATATCATCCTTATGCTTATCCATGACGGTATTTTCCTCCTTGACAAGGACTTTGTCATGAAGATATGCAAGATCCTCGGTCCTGATCGGATGAAGGAGCAGGCTGAACTCTTCAAGTAAGAATTCACCAAAAAAAAGGGAGACCCTTGGGCCTCCCTTTTCGTTTCTCTCTGCTGATAGAGCTTTTTATTTACCCTTTACAGCGGCAGCCTCTGTCTCTGTTGCAGGTGCTTCCTCCCTGAGGGGAGCGGTGACCGCTGCTGCCGCATATCCTGCAGCCGTTCCCAGGATCGACCCGACCACGATGCTCATGAACCCGACACAGGTGATCCCCAGGATGATCCCTGCCGCCGTCGCAACCCTCA
>DASRZP010000027.1 GCA_035686305.1 Thermodesulfovibrionales bacterium
CTCCTGATGGTAGGTATGCATCTTCTCCACCTCCTTCTGCTGTTTTTCTCTCTTCTTGATATCACTCTACCTGAAAACCAAGGTGAATGTAATTGGCGGCTATTCCTATTCTGCCGGGAAATTACTCTTAGAACGGTCCGACAGCTTTCTGATCCGGTTTTTGCCTGGAGGTGGCAGGCAGTACTTTACGAAGAGGAAAAGGCGGAAAGACGTCTGCTAACCGAGACATGGAGGATGTCAAGCTACCCGTGAAATTATCCGACTTTGCCATTGAGCCCGTCTTGCATTGATTTGTGGGGCTGAAGAACTTAAAATAGAGAGGTATTGAGAGAGGATTGACTTTATGAACTAGGGGGCTTTCGAAGGGACTCCGTGATCATGAGTTTTCGCGAGTCCCCTTAAGGAGCAGAGAATGAAGGATCCTAAGGCAATGAAGATCATTGTGGCCGATGATAATCGGCATTCTCTCATGTATCACGGGCTTCTCCTCAAGAAACTTGGACATACCATCGTGCCTGCCAGGAGCGGGCTGGAGGTGTTGAAGCTCTTAAAGGTTGTTGAGCCTGATATTGTCATGCTCGATATCGGGATGGAGACGATCGATGGCCTGACGGTCTTAAAGCATATCATGGAAGATTCGCAGACATCAAGCATACCGGTGATTATGGCATCAGGGGAATCGAGCAATGAGACCATCAGCCAGTGCATGAAATTGGGCTGTGTTGACTACCTCATAAAGCCCGTAACAGTAGAAAGGCTCCACGCTGCTTTAGAGAAGTGCGTCATTTCGGTGACCCCGGCAAAGAGAAGACATGCAAGAGTTCCATTCAACAAGAAGGTTGTCGTTACGTACCAGGGGAGATCATATCATCTTCCCGTCGAAACGCTCTCTGAAGGAGGCGTTTTTATCAGAAGGAAAGACCCTTTTCCCAAGGGCTCCATCATAGAGATCATGTTGCCTCTCGATGACGAAACGGCGGTCCGGCTGCAGGGGGAAGTTGTTCATGTCGAAAACCTTTTTGAGAACCCTTTCCCTCCCGGAATGGGGATAACCTTTAAGGGCATGACCGATGAAGACATCAAGAGGCTACGGAGTTTCATAGAACTAATAGCTACCGGAGACATCCTCGACGAGCTCAAAGAGAGCTGATGCTCATCGTGTTATCTCGATCCGGTGGAAGGCCTCGGCGAGTTCGCAATCGGCACCTTCTGCCATGGAACACGCCCATTCACGCATCCATGCCTCCAGGTCAGGTACGGTGAGCTCCTTCATCTGACTTTCATGACAGCGGAGGGCGGCGATTTTCTTATCAAAGGTTTCTGTGATATCAGTCCGGTAGTTAATGTCCTCCGACCCGACGAAGAGCATTTCCCTGACCTTATGAGGTTCGAGACCTTCTTCGAGGAGGTCGGGATAGGCGAGATGGTCACGGGCGAAGGGAAAGACGGCGTCAAGGGTAACCTGCCCGACAATCCTGTGATCACGATGCCAAAGGTAACGGCGGTAAGGGTCTGAGGTGACAACGGTCTTTGGCCGATACATTCGGATCTGCCGGGCGATCATCTTCCTGAATTCAGCAGTGTCTTCGAGCCCCTGATCGGGAAACCTCAGGAAGACCACTTCCCGGACGCCGAGGACCCTGGCAGCGGCTTCCTGTTCCTTCTCTCGTATCTGGGCCAGGCGACCAGGATCCATGGACCTGTCTGAGGTTCCCTTCTCACCGCTCGTGCAGACAACGTATACGACCTCTTTGCCTTCCCGAATCCACTTCGCGACAGTACCGGAGACGCCAAATTCCGCATCGTCCGGATGGGCTACGACCACAAGTGCGTCGGCGGGAGCTACCATGAGCAAACTCCCTGCGCCCGGGTCCGTTCATTACGGGGGCTCCGGAATTGCAGAGCAGTTCTGTATTCTTGCATGACGGAAGATGCGATCTTCTGCCAGTCGTAATTGAGGACAGAAGCACGGATTCTGTCACGGCATGTGGCGACCTTCGGCGGATTTAGCATGAATCTCTCGATCGCCGAAGCGAGGGAACGGGGACTTGGATTGTCAAGGAGAAGTCCTGTTTCCCCTTCCCGTATCAGGGTCTCCATCGCACCAACGGGGGTCGCAATGACCGGCGTGCCGCAGGCGAGGGATTCCAAGGCCACGAGACCGAAACTCTCGTAGTAAGACGGCACGACGAGGACATCTGCAGCGCTATAGTAGAGGGGGAGGAGATCGTGCTCTACCCTGCCCTGAAACTTCACAATGTCCTCGATGGACGCTCTTTTTGCGAGCCGTCTCAACTCCGCAGCACCCTGCGTCTGAAAACCGTCTCCGCCAATGATCAGGAGCGTGAGTTCCCGGTAAGAACGAAGGTGCGCAGCAGCAGCAATGAGTCGGTCCAGTCCCTTGACAGGGGCGAACCTTCCGACGTATAGGACGACGAACCTGTCGTCCCGGATTCCCATTTCCCTGCGGGCCAGAGCCCCTGCTACCGGTCGAAAGCGTTCGAGGTTTACTCCGCAGGGTACCATTCCAATCTTCCGGGCCGCCACGCCATAATATTTCCTGAGCAAATCTCTCTCCTTCTCCGTTGCTGCAAGGATCCGGTCGCTCACTTGGGCCAGCCTTCTTTCGGCGATCAAACGTTGGAAGGGTTCCCTCTCCCGGCTGCAGGCAACTCGCTTCGCAACGCCCGTGGTGTGAAACATCGCCACATGAGGGGTATCCCACCGGTCTTGCGCCAGGCTCCCCACCTGGCCGGAGAGCCAATAGTGGCTGTGGATAAGATCATACCGGAGACCGTTGCTCTCAATATAGGTGGCGAGTGACTGAAAGACTTCCGGCAGACGTCCCGGGAGTATGTTCTTTGTGAGACGACCTTGGTATCCGATATCAAGATGGATGAGACGCACATTTTCGGACAGCAAGAGCTCGGAGGCGTCTCTGCCTCCGTCGGCACAGGTGTAAATATCGACGCTCTGTCCCGATCTCCCGAGTTCCCGGGAGAGTTCGCGGACATAGACGCTCATGCCGCCAGTCTCCTCTGTCCCGAGTTCGCCCAGCGGACTGGAATGGATGCTGAGGGTGGCGATCCTCAGCGGCGGGACCTGAAAGAAACCCTTCTCTTGTTTCAAATCCGGCTCGGACAGGACAGGGGGAAGGTGCGTCATCGTAAGGTCACCTCGCACTGAAGCAGCTTCAGCGGACGGCCCCCGAGTCGGCCTTTGTATGTCTCAGTGCCCCGAAGGAAGTTATACCTCTTCCTGTTCCGCTTTATGCTCTCCCGAATGCTGAAGACCGTGGTCAGAATGCCTCCGCTGAGATAGTCGAAATGGCGGTCATAGCCATTGTTGTAAAGATAGACCGTGGAACGATAGTCGAAACACATGGCTGCGGCAATGGGCGTATCATTCACATCGAGAACATAGAGCGTTAAGAGCCCGGACTTGGCCATTGCCAGCGCAAGGGATCTGAAGAAAGACTTGACATCGCCGGTCATGAAGAGCGCTTTCTCTTCCCGGTTAGACCGAAAGAGAGCCAGGAAGGTCTCAATTGCGTAGGAAACATCCCTCTCATCTTCGATGGTCCGCAGTCCGACATAACCTGCGCTCTCGAGACGTCGTATCTTCCGGCGCGTCTCGTGCCGCTCTTTCCCTGACAGGGAGACGAGATATCCTTCCCATTGGTCCGGTAAGTCCATTTCATAGAGCACATCCACCGGAGCGCACGAGATGTCGGAGCCGATGGATCCTGAGTACGTCTTGAGACATGAGACGGTCGTCGAATCTGCACGAACCCGACCCGTATCGAAACGGCTGATGCCCTCGCGCCTGAAGTGGTCGAAAAGGGTCGAGAGAAACTCCCTCTCTCCAGAGGGCGCAACGATGACATCACTGTAATCGATCAGGTCGCTGTCGCTGATAAGGCGCGCCGTATCTCCCCTGACCGTAAGAGGCGCCAGACCGAGGACAGCGTTCTCCTTTCTCACAACGTAGAGCTGCGTCTCAGGGCCTTTTCCGAAATACGACCACCAGGTACCAAGCCACGGGGGGAGCATGAAGAGACAATCCCACTTCAAGGGGTTCCCGGAATCCTGCCAGTAAAGCTCCAGATGGTCTATCGGCTCAACAGTTACCGTCCCTGCCGGCGAATGAGCAAACTCTCTTTTTGTTGTCGCTCGATTCTTCATAAGCATCAACTCATCTTCCGTAACGTACCGTCGTTCGTCAGATTTCAGGCCCTCATGAGCCCAGCCGCCAGCGGTACCCTCCCTGGGTATCCTCAACCTCGATCTTTACCCGCCTGAGGCAATCACGAATAGCATCGGCCTCGTGCCACTTGTTATTTTCTCTGAAAGATGCTCGTAATGCAAGCAGTTCCTTTACAAGCGGAGCAAGACAGTCCTGAGGGCTTTTCGGCGCAGAGGCGAGCCGCATTCCGAGAAGGACGATGAATTCCCTGAGGAGCTCTCGCGCCTGGGAAACAAACTCAGGGTGCTCCTTTCTTTCCTGTGCGAGCCAGATGAGTCTGTCAAGATCCAGGAGGGCCTTCACCGCATCCCCGGCATCGTCCTCCAGACTTTTGTGGAAAGAGTCTTCGATGCCATGGACAGAGTCCCACAAGCCTCGCTCCTGAGGCCCTGGTGCCGGTTCTGAGGTTGAGATCTCCATTGCCTCAGTTGTTCGCTGAGCGCCGGCCGCTCTTTCTGAAAGCACCCTGAGAGGGAACTCTTTCCCCCGGGGAAAGGTCCTCTCGAAAGCACCATATCGCAACGTCACCGCTCCGACACCCTTTATGGAAATCTCTTCCCTTTCGAGGTCCATGATGCAGGCTGTATGCTCGTCAAGACCGAGGACACTCACATCCTCGGGCAGCATAGACTCGAGCGTCCTGAAACGGCTCTCTCCCATGAAGCAGAAGCGAGTGTCGTGGGTTCCCCCTTCGGCATTGTTCCAGTGAGGAATGACGACGGTATTCAATCCGAAATGACTAAGGATATTGAGGCCTTCGACCCAATGAGGTTCCTGACCGACCTTATAGATCTCGTATACGGGCAGGGTGAAATGGCCGATCGTGAGTGCTGCAGCGCTTGCAGCAACAAGACATGCACCGCCTTCGATCCGCTGCCTGAGTATCTCAGGAATGGGGGTCCCCTGCCACTGCCTCAGGGCATAAGTCGGGCTGCCGGGGCCGACGAGAAGGTAATCTGCACCCTTCAGGGTACGAAAGATCTGTTCTGCCTCTCTTGTGGGAATATCCTTGGACTTGAAGGAAAGGACTTCCATTGGATAGCCGACACTGACGTGGAAATACTCCACTGCCCTCCTGGACAGCTGATCGGCGTTCAGCTGAAACCCCGCAGGCGTATCGAGGAAAAAGGCCTTGGGAGATCTGCCAAGACGCGAAAGAACCTCTCTATGGACTTCAACCATCGTGGCAGTGAGTTCACCGGAACCCATGAGAACGATCATACCCTTTCCTGATGACAAGAAAGATCCTCTCGAAAGCCTGTCCTCAAAGTTTGTGAAGTGTCTGGGTTATGTGTTCTCTCACCCCCGACGCATACTCTTATTTCAGCGCCTTTTCCTGCGGTTGTCAAGTCGGAAAAGCATAAGGGCAGGTCATGGTATCCTATAACTATGAAGAGAGAGGCAGGTGGTTCTATGGGAAAGATCGAATTGCGATGGGCTGGTGATGACAGCAGAATGTTTATCGGACACGACAGTTACGGTCAGACCGTTGTAGCTGGAAAGTGGACGAAGGGGGACGGGGAGGAATGGAAAGGGCTTAAGCCCTCTGACTTGCTCGTCATAAGCCTCTGCTCCTGTTCGGCATATGACGTAGTCGAAATCCTCAAAAAACAGCGAAAGAACCTGATCGGTCTTTCCATTACTGCCGACGCGAAACAGACATCAGAACCTCCGTACCCGTTCACCGATATCCACCTGCATTACGTGATTACCGGAAAGGAGATCTCTCCTGAGCAGGCGAAAAAGGTGATCGAGCTCTCACAGAACAAGTATTGCTCTGTGGCTGCCACCATTCGTGGCGTAGCGAAGATTACCTATAGTTATGAAGTAAGGGAGGGGTAAGAATCGGTCCTCTGCGTCCGGAGGGGAATGAGTCCCTATCCAACGCCGGCCTTATGTTTTTTTCTTCAGCCGTTTGTCCTCATACATCATCTTGTCCCCCCGAGCAAGCAGCTGATCGAGCGAAGACGGGCGTACTGGATCATAGTGGGCTGTGCCGACACTGAGCGACAGGTCATAGCCGCAGCCTCTTCCTGGATTGAGTCTCTCGAGGTTCTCGCGGAGACGAGCGGTAACATTGTTTATATCATGCTCCGTGCCTCCTACCAGCATAACCACAAACTCATCGCCGCTGATGCGGGCAATCACATCAGCCTCGCGAAAACAGTCTTTGAGGATATTGGCAGTCTCGATGATCACGAGATCTCCTTCCCTGTGCCCCATGGTGTCGTTGATCTTTTTGAGATTATCGATATCGATATAGAGTATGTAGAGTCCCCGCTTCAGCCGGTTGGACAACTTCAGCTGCTGTTCGGCCAGGGGAAAGAATCCCCGACGGTTCGTGAGTCCCGTGAGTTCATCGGTAAGGGACAAGGCACGAAGCCCTTCCTCCAGCCGCTTCCGTTCGCTGATATCCCTGTCAAAGGCAAGAATATATTTGTGGTTCCCGAATTCGAGCAAACCGGCGCTGATCTCGACGGGGAAGATCGTGCCGTCCTTCCTGCGATGGGTGATCTCAGCCTTGATCCATTCCCCTTCCAACATCCGGCTAATCCGAGCCGGCGCCTCTCTTGCGGCATCAGGCGTATCAAGATCTCTTATGTTCATGGCCAATAACTCGTCCATGGTGTATCCATGCATTTCCGCTGCCGCCTGATTTGCAGTCACAATCTGTCCTGCCTTTTCTCCTTCGGTATCTAAAATGAAGATTGCGTCCCCGGCGCGTTCAAAGATCATCCGGTAGCGATTCTCGGTATCCAGCAACATCTCCTCCAGGCCCGTTGCTGTCCTGAAATCCAGCCCTTCCTCCCTCTTCACGAGGGCGTAAAAATCGCAGATAAGACAGTCCTTATACTCCTCGGCAAAGGTACCCTGAACCCGTCCCGGGCACATGGTGCCCGCCACAAGCCAGCATGCCCTACCGGCATTCTTCCCGCCGTGAACACCATCGAGCTTCCTGTAAATGGCGGCGAGGCATATGCCGATCTCTCTGACGTTCTTCCCGCCGAGCTCCCTCCCGCATTCTTTAACGTCCCAGCAGTTTTTCTTTCTTTTCTTCATGATATTTCTCTTATTATAAAGGATTAGAGAGAGTTTGGTTAAGTGACATGGATTACAATTTAGGTTTCGTTCTGATTATAGCGATGTTAAGGAGGAATAGGGAAGGCGGCAGAAACACCCTGGATTTCTGCCCGTTCTGCAGAAGGGAAGCCGGTCTCACGTCCTCCTTCAGGAGGGAATTCCTCTCTTTTGATAAATCCCACGGTATTGCCCGAAGGGGTCACATTGAAAAGCCCACGGTAGGAGGCGGGCCTTGAGCAGCCCCGCTTTGTCTTTTCGCAAAATCTGTGGTATGGTGGTCTTACAGGCAAGATGAAAGGTGGCGTGGATGAAGATACTATTGGCAACGGACGGCTCGAAGTATTCCGAGGCTGCAGCCGATTTCCTAACCTTTCTTAAGCTACGCCCTGAGGACGAAATTACGGTTTTTCATGCCCTCTCCTGGATCCCCTTTCGTTACGACAGGGACTTCTATTTCGATGCGCTGAACGAGATAAAAAGGGAGATCGCTCCGAGGATTCTCGACAGAAGCCTGGAAATTCTCAGAACGGTCAAGGCCAGACTGAGTACGCTCATCCTGGAGGGTTCTCCTGAACAGTGTATTGTCGATGCAGTCAAAGAGTCGGAGACTGATATGATTGTAATGGGCGCAAGAGGCATCAGAGGAATCGAATCGCTTTTTGTCGGAAGCGTTACACGATCGGTCGCGGTCACTTCACCAAAACCCGTTCTTGTTATAAAACTCCCGAGAGACAGGAGAAGACCTGAGAAGATCAGAATACTCCTTGCCGCTGACGGCTCTGATCATTCTATGGCAACGGGAAATCTCCTCTCTTCAGTCCCCTTTGGCGATGACGCCGAAGTGATGGTGCTCAATGTTGTCCCGCCTGTCTTCGTCGATATCCCCCAAACCTTCGTTCCGGAAATCAATGAAAGATTCCTCGAGGTCGCGGAGAAGGAGCGATCGGCAAGAATGGTCGAATCGAAAAAACTCCTTGATGGGATGAGGGAACACTTGGGCAAGAACTTCACGCAGATACAGGTCCTGTCGGAAGTCGGCGACCCGGCAAAAGAGATCCTTAAGGTCTCCCAGAGAGAGAGAGCGGACATAATAGCAGTGGGGTGCAGAGGGTTAAGGGGGATAAAGGGGATGCTCGGAAGCGTATCGCGAAATATCCTTGCCCATTCTGAATGTTCAGTCCTCATCGGCAAGGCTTGTAAAGAGTGAAGGATAGCAATTGTCAGGAAGGCTTGGATCGGAGCCCTTGGAGGATAGTATGGGTGAAATAATCTTTGATCGCATCGAATCGGAGGTGAGATTCCTGAATCCCCTCAAGGAATTCTCCGAGGAAGTCCATAGGATCGAAATCCGCAGGGATCCACTCCTTGGGGATGTGAGCGTTTATAACCCCTATCTCAAGGACAAGGCCACGGCCTTCTTCGGCAAGAGCGATCCCGAGTTAATAAAACGGCTTGTTGAGGAGAGCGAAAGGAATTGTTTCTTCTGCGGGGAAAAGGTCGAAAAGGGCACCCCCCGTTTTCCATCCGATCTCATTCCTGAGGGACATTTAAAGATCGGAGAGGCCATCCTTTTCCCGAATCTCTTTTCCCTCGGCACCTACCATCCTGTGGTCTGCCTCTGCAAGTCCCATTTTTTGAAACTCTCGGAGTTCAATCCTGAACTGGTTGCAAACGGCCTCTGCGTTGCCCAGGATTTTCTGAAGATCATTTACGCCAGGGACCCTTCGGCAGTCTTTACCGCTGTCACGGCCAATTATCTTTTTCCTGCGGGTGCAAGCCTTGTCCATCCTCATATGCAGATGCTTACGACGCCTGTTCCCTATTCATACCTCGCGAGACTTGCCAGTGCCGGGAACCTCTACTACCGCGAAAAGGGCTCCAGCTATTTTACGGATCTGATCGGCGCAGAGAAGGGGGGGCCAAGGGACATTGCACGGAGCGGGCATTGGCAGTGGCTCGTCTCCTTCTCTCCCATGGGAAGCAACGAAGTCACAGCGATTCACGGGACCGAAGATGATTACGGCCTTCTTTCTGTAGCGGATTTGAACGATCTGGCATACGGTATTTCAAGGGTCCTCGCCTTCTACGAGGACCTCGGCCATCTCAGTTTCAATTACGCCCTCTATTCAGTAAGAAAGAACCGGGGAATTTCAGGTTGGCGCTGCCTCTTCAAGATCATCACGAGGCAGAACCTCTATGCGAATTACCGGAACGACGACTATTTTCTCCAGAAGCTGCTCCAGTCGGAACTCATCATAACGCCGCCTGAGGAGCTTGCGATAGGCCTGAGGAGCTACTTCTGACCAGTAACCCTGACTCTTGTCTGCGAAGCGGATGTCGGGCCCGAATTCATAAACTGTTTGAGGGAAGGGCTTTGTTTCTGCATTTCAGGCGAGGCTTACAAAGGGATATCGTTCGAGATCCTCGCGGCTCCAGAAGGAAAGACCTGCCCATTGGGCAACGGTTTCTACCGCGATGATTGCATCTGGATCCTCAAAAGTTATATGACCTGGAATTCCGGTCTTCTCTATCGATGCGAGGAGTATGTCGTCGAGAAAGTGTTCTTCCTTAAGACTGGAAAGCTTCCCCTTGAAGCCGCGCCTGCGCATTCTCACATGAAAACCCTTGCCTGCAAGACCAGGCGCCCACGGGAGAACAGCCTCCCTTGCCTTTGCCTCAAACTCTTCAGGGGTCTGAAAAGTAAAGGTGCTCGTGACCGGGATCACCCTTGAAAGGAACGACAATGCCTCGGGATCTTCAAGAGTCCATTCCCGCATGATCTCAAGCATCCCCTGCGGGTCGTCAACTTTCATGAGCAGGACGTTGAAAAATCCGGTCTTTCTCATCGGGCCGAGAGGGCCGAGCTTCTTGTACGCCTGCCTGAACCCCCGTTCATTGAGGTTTATTACGACGTTCCATTCCTGCATGGACTGCCCCTTTCCGACGGCGTTATTAATATTCTCAAAATTGAACAGCCATTTGATTAGAAAATCTCCCCTCACCCCTCTTTGCCGAAGAGGGGCAATAATCCCTCCCTTTGGAAAAGGGAGGTTAGGAGGGATTTTGTCGGAATCATGTAAATCCTGTTATGAGGACCTTGGTAAGTCTTCGTTTACCTTTCCCGTTGCATAAAACTATCTCGTTCGGGAAGGCAGCCATGGTAGAAGCCGTCCGTTAGAAGAGGCGCTCAGCCTCTTCAGACATCGCAATTGACCTCTTGATCTCTTCAGCGAGCTGCTCAGGAAGCCCCTTGATATCGATATCGAGAAATCCCCTGACGATGGCGGCAGTCGCTTCCTCAGCTGTCAAACCGCGTGCCATGAAGTATTGTATCTCCTCCTCGGCAATCTTCCCGACAGCGGCCTCATGGGACATATCAATATTCGGAAGTTTCCCTTCCAGCTCAGGGATTGCATAGATACTGCCTTTCCCCCTAAGGATAAGTCCTCTGCACTCAAGATGAGCCTTGATATCAGGTGCTTCTCCAACGAGATGACCCCGTGAGATGATGTTCCCCCCCACCGTTATCGTCCGGGCAATCACCTCAGCCCTGCAGCCCGGAGCTGAGAGCACCACCCTGCTTCCCACATCCATATCAGAACCCTCATAGGCAAGGAGGACGCTGTTGAACCTCGCAACCGCATTCTTGCCCGTACAATAGGCGACAGGATACATCTGGAGCGTCCGCACCGGCTTCATACAGATGTAGTTACTGAGAAAGACTCCGCCGTCCTCAATGATCGCTCCTGAGCGCGGACGCACAACAACATCCTCTGCCCAGTTGTGGATCATGCTGAAACTTATGTGGGCGTTTTCCTTAACGTAGAACTCAGATATGCCGACATGCATCCCGCTCTTTATATCCCTTCCGGTCGTACAACCGGTAATGATATGGAGCTCTGATCCCTCTTCTGCCATGATGATGTTGTGGACATTCTGGGAAAACATCTCGCGACCGAGATAGAGACATGCCTGAACGGGCATCAGCACCTTAGCCCCCCGAAGGGCCCTGATAAAATAACCGTGGTGGAGCCTGAGCTCGGCCAGAGCCGTGTACTTGTCTGTATCAACCTTCAGTGCCCGCCACCAGTAATCGCTGAGCCAGTCGTATCGCTCGAGGGCTTCTGTAATGCTCATGACTTCGAGTCCGGCCTCACGGGATGAGGAAAACAGGACCGTATTATTCATCTGGAAAAATGACCCTGCCCGAACCGCCTCATCGGCGTCAGTACCCACGGCCAGGGCCTTTTCCTTTACGTCAGGAGGAAGTTCCCCGAGTCCGCTCACCCTGCTGAGATCCTCTCCGTCGCTCGTGTAGAGAGAGAGGTCTATGTCAGGACCGAACGCTGCCTTCTTCCTTTCAGCCTCTTTTGCCTTCTCCCTTATCAGGCTGCGCTCAGGCATCGCACGCACTCCTCATATCCTTTCTCTCGGATCTCCCTCAGAATATCCCTTGGATTCCCGACGCATCGGATAGAGCCCTCAAGCATGACACAGGCCTTGTCAGGATTAACATAATCGAGGATATAGCCCGAATGGGTAATGACGAGGGCTGACTTCAGTCCTTTCTCCTTGACCCTTCCTTTTCCCAGGAGCTCATTTATGACGCCTCCCACGAGGTGGATGTTCTCAAGATCGACACCGGAGTCCGGCTCATCAAGCATGGTAAGGTCTGGATTCTGAACCAGGAGTTGGAGAAGTTCCGACCGCTTTACCTCACCTCCGGAAAACCCGAGGTTGATGTCGCGCTGAAGGAAGCCGGTAAGCCTCAGCCTTTCAGCCCACCGGTCGATTCTCTCCTCAGAGACCGGCCCCCTTTTACCCATCGTGACGCGAAGCACATCCCGGAGTTTAACTCCTCTCACAACAGGAGGCGACTGGAAGGCCATGCCGAGGCCTCTCCTGCTCCGTTCATCCATGGGGAGTGCGGTTATGTCCCTCCCCTTAAACATGACCCTGCCTGATTCAACCCGGTAGGACGGAAATCCCATGATCGTCTTCAGAAGTGTGGTCTTCCCCGACCCGTTTGGGCCGAAAAGTGCCGTTATCTGCCCATCGTCTACCGAGAGGTTCACCCCGCTAAGGACTCTCCTGCCGTCAACACTGACTACGAGATTTTCGACGTCGAGCATACTTCCCATGTCTAAAGTCTATCAAATTTCCATCCCTTTGTTGAGCCTGACTCTTGTGCAACACATCAGGGGAGCGGCGGGAAAGGACCAATCATGAGAAGATCTTCGAACCTTGCAATTGTCTACGTTTCGAGTACAATGAAGGTGGAAAGAGCAGAACATTATTCCACCTATGCGAAGGGAGGAGGATATGAGCACGATCGTCATTGCCGTTGATTTGGGACATTTCAAGGCATACAGAGTTACGAAGAATCCCTTCGGAAGCCCTGCAGTTGAACTGATCGAAAGTTATGATTCTCTTGAAGGACATGGTAAACTGGCAGAAAGGTTCTCTGATGATGCTGGAAGATTCGTGGGAGGGGGAGGAAAAGGTGAAGTTGCAAAGGGATACGGGGAACCTCACCATGTCGAATCTGAGATCGACAAACGACTGGTGAAGATGATCGCCATGGATATCAATGCCATCATACAAAAGGAGGATTGCGAAGACTGGTATTTGGCAGCCGGCGAAAAAATCAACAAGAAGATCATAGATAAATTAGAGCCGGCAGTAAAATCCAAGCTGAACAAGTGCATCTCTGTCGATCTCACAAGAATCCCAAAATCAGAAATCCTGAATTATTTTACATAGTACCTGTTTGCATTGACATTCTGGCTTGTCCGGTATCCCCTTCATCCCCCTTGATAAAGGGGTGAAGGATTCTCGACGCACTTCGCTTGTCCTCACTCTGGCAGATTCGCGAGGAGAACTCGACTGACAGGATGTGGGCGACTTCAACGTTGCCGTGGGCACTCAATACACCCAATTTCTCGTCGATGATGTGGTAGAATATCATGTTTTCATCCTGATCAAGAGAGAGGTTTTTTCATGGCAAAGGTACCGGTAAATATCGAAGAAGAGATGAAGGTGAGTTACCTCGATTACGCGATGAGCGTGATCATCGGCAGGGCGCTGCCTGAGGTGAGGGATGGCCTAAAACCGGTTCAGCGAAGGATCCTTTACGCCATGTTCAGGGAGGGCCTTCTCCCCGGCAGGAAATATTCAAAAAGCGCCGGTGTTGTCGGAGAAGTCCTGAAGAAATATCATCCCCACGGCGACACGGCCGTTTATGACGCCATGGTCAG
>DASRZP010000028.1 GCA_035686305.1 Thermodesulfovibrionales bacterium
GATCACCTTCCTTCCGAACATGCCCGCCACGTCGACCGCCTGCTGTATCCTGTGGATATTCGACGCAAAGGTTGCGATGATTATCCTGCCCTTTGCCTTTGAGAAGATATCCTCAAAGGCCCTCCTCACCTCCTTTTCGGAAAAGGTGAATCCGCCCTTTTCAGCGTTTGTGCTGTCGGACAGGAGGAGGAGAACCCCCTTTTCGCCGTACTCAGAAAACTTATGGAAATCCATGAGTTGTCCATCGACAGGGGTTGGATCGAGTTTGAAGTCGCCGGTGTGGATGATCCTGCCGAAAGGGGAATTGATGCAGAGTCCTACACCGTCGACGATGCTGTGCGTCACCCTGAGGAACTCGACGGTAAAAATACCCAACTGTATCGTGTCCCTCGGCCTGACAGACATGAGCCTGACGTGTTCGAGATGATGCTCGGCAAGTTTCTCCCTTATGAGGCCCAGGGTGAGGGGTGTCCCATAAATAGGGATATCGATCTCCTTCTCCTCGGGAGCAGGCATGTCTGCCCCGCTTTTTCTCACGCCCAGCTCCTTGAGCAAGAATGGCAGGGCGCCGGTATGGTCCTCGTGGCCGTGGGTGATGAGGATCCCCCGGATCTTATACCTGTTTTCGATGAGATATGCGTAGTCGGGGATCACAAAGTCCACACCGAGCATGTCCTCCTCGGGGAACATCAGACCCGCATCGACAACGATAATGTCGTCTCCGTATTCGAAGACGGTGCTGTTGATGCCGATCTCCTCGACACCGCCCAAGGGAATTATTGAGAGGGTGTTTTCCAATTACTTCAGCAGAAACTCAAGCAATGCCTTTTGTGAATGGAGCCTGTTCTCAGCCTGGTCAAAGACCGCACTGTGAGGACCGTCCATGACCTCATCGGTAATCTCCTCACCCCGGTGCGCAGGAAGACAGTGAAGCACGATAGCGTCCTTCCTGGCGCAGGAGAGCAGCGCGCTGTTGATCTGGTAGGGCCGGAATCTCGCCCTCCGCTCTTCAGCCTCTTTTTCCTGTCCCATACTCACCCAGACATCGGTATACACCACATCGGCCCTGCCCGCTGCCTCCTTCGGGTCCCGCAGGATAATGATATCGCCCCTGCCGTCCTCGCGGGCCCTATCGAGGATATCGGGATGGGGCTCATACCCTTCGGGACAGGCGATCACGAGTTCCATCTCCATCCTCACTGCCGCCTCTATCAGGGAGTTTGAAATATTGTTGCCGTCACCGATAAAGGCAAAGCGTATGTCCTTCACATGACCCTTCCTCTCGAGTATCGTCATGATGTCTGCAAGGATCTGGCAGGGATGGTGGAGGTCCGAAAGGCCGTTGATCACGGGAATGGTTGCGCTCGATGCAAATTCCTCGATCCTTGCGTGGGCATGGGTCCTGATGACGACACCCTTCAGATACCTCGAAAGCGTCCGGGCCGTGTCCGAAATCGTCTCTCCCCTCCCCATCTGGAGGTCACCGGTATGAAGATAGATCGGCTGACCGCCGAGCTGGTAGATGCCGGCCTCAAAGGAGACCCTCGTCCTTGTAGAAGGCTTTTCGAAGAGGAGCCCGATACTCTTCCCGATGAGGGGACAGGAGTTGCGGTCCTCTCCTGATTTCAGTTTCAGGGCGCGCTTCAGGAGGGAATCAATCTCTTCCGATGACAGATCCCAGACAGTCAGAAAATCTCTCTTCACAATAATCCCCCAAGGACTTCATCGAGTATCTCGAGCATGTGGTCTATATCCCTTTCCTGCACGATGAGCGGAGGGACGAACCTCAACACATTCCCCGCAGTGCAGTTGATGATCACTCCCCTCCCCATGCAGGCCTTCACGATCGGCGTACACTCCCTCGTCATCTCCATGCCGACGAGGAGACCCATTCCCCGCACATCACTGATCACCGATGAATGTTCCCTCTTCAGTTCATCAAGACCCTTCATCAGGTATGCCCCCATCCGCCTGCACTGGTCGAGGAGGATCCCGTCTTCGAGAAGGGTATCTATCGTGGCTATTGCAGCGGCAGAGGCAAGGGGGTTGCCGCCGAAGGTGGAAGCGTGGTCGCCCGGATGAAACGCAGACGCCACCCTATCAGTTGCGAGCATCGCACCTATGGCAACGCCGCCTCCAAGCCCCTTTGCAAGGCTCATGATGTCGGGAGTGATACCGTAATTTTCGTAGGCAAAGAGCCTTCCCGTCCGCCCCATGCCGGTCTGTACCTCGTCAAGGATGAGCAGGATCTTATGTCTGTCGCAGAGTTCACGGACGCCCTTCAGATAATCCGCCGACGGCAGTCTTATACCGCCTTCCGCCTGGATCGGCTCAAGCATGACGGCGCAGGTCTCCCGTGTGATCGCCCTCTTCAGCGCATCAATGTTGTCGAATTCAACATGTCGAAATCCCGGGAGGAGCGGCTCAAAACCCTTGTGGAATTTCTTCTGGCCGGTGGCGGAAAGGGCTGCCATCGTCCTTCCATGGAACGAATTCACCGTCGAAATGATCTCGACGTGGTGCTCCGAAAGATTCTCCTTCGCGTACTTCCTCGCGAGCTTGATCGCTGCCTCGTTCGCTTCTGCTCCGGAATTGCAGAAAAAGACCTTGTCAGCAAAAGAATGCTCCACAAGGAGTTTTGCGAGCCTGATCTGGGGCTCATTATGGTAGAGATTCGAAACGTGGAGGAGTCTCTGCGCCTGTTTCTGGAGCGCAACTACGACCTTCGGGTGGCAGTGACCAAGAACGTTCACCGCGATGCCTCCTACAAAGTCGAGATACTCCTTTCCATCGGTGCTCCAGACCTTCATGCCCCTACCCTTCCTCAGGACAATAGGCGACCTCGTGTAGGTATTCATAATGTAATGGCCCGATTCTTCAATGATTTTTCTGATATCCATAGAGAGATGATAACCGAAAACACCGGAAAAATTCAAACAGGACGCACTTTTGGGGCGCCTCGGACGCGGAAAATTAAGGATGGGACCGAAGGAGTCCCTTCTCTCCTAGTGCAGGCGGAAGAGGCTTCGGAAGGTGCACGGGAACTCAATTTCCGGCTGCTAACCTTCTCGAAGGGTGGAGAACCGGTACGGAAGACCACCTCGATCGGGTCTGTCAATCACGAGAGATGAGAGATGACTACTTTACTTCCCTCCGGCAGCCTTGGAAACTGCATTAAGAAGCCCCCGAGCATGCGGGTTCTTCACGTCTTGCTTGATCAGGATATCCTTGGGATCAACCTTCTTCCCATAGTAACCCTTGTTCAGCCCATCCCGGACCTCCACGATCGCCCCATCGAGAGAGATGCCTGCAAAGGCTCCCTTGGCATAGGCAAAACTGAGGATGTCTGCGCTGAGATTCGCCGTTGCCGCGGATGCTCCGGCTCCGAGGGGCCCCGCAGCGATACTGACATCGGCACCGAGCTTGACACTGCTCCCCAAGAGGGAGGTGACACCCCGCTCCGTCATGGCGAGGAGGATGACCTCAGATGCCTCGCCGCCGATCTGGAGGCCGAAGCTTGCTGAGCCGATCGTATAGAAGGCAGGACCGGCCCACTTTCCGCTCTTCTCATCGCGCGCCACCAGTACTCCGCTCCCCCCTGAAGCACCCACGATAAAGGCGCCCTTCAGGATCTGTGGAGCGATAAAAATCCCCTTCGCCTTCTTCAGGAGGTCGCGAAAGGACTGGTTATCTTTCTTGGAAACAAATTTGTCAAAGGTGATCTTAGCCTTCTCGACGAGATGTTTGCTGTCCAACGCATCATCGGCCGCAGCAGGGACAATACCCAGCCCGGCAATTCCCATCGTCAAAAGCATTGCAAAGGTGATAACCATTCCTATGATGTTCGATGACAACGATCTCCTCTTTTCCATAATGCCTCCTCTTTTCTCCTCCGTTAATGATTGTTGCTTCCTGCGTTACTCATGACCCGTACACCTTCCCCGCTTGCGGTGTGGTAATCATGCCACGACGGACTTATCCTCCCCAGGCCATGTGACCATAGATCTCATCCAATTTTTCACGATACTCACGGAAGAAGCGTTCATGTCCTTTTTCCCATCCGGCAAGCATGGTAAAGGCCTCTTTGACCTTGCCCTGCGTTTGCTCAGCCATGTTTTCATAGAACTCACTCAAATCCTTCTCGATGAGCCAGGCGACGCTGAAGACGGTGATGTCCGGGACCATCGACTCGTAGATCAACTGCTGCAAAAACTCCGCTTTGGCCCGGTCGTCAAAAAAATTGGTCTGCTTGAGTTCAAATTCCTTCCAGATCTCCAACTGATCTGGGCCTCCTTTTTTCAGATCATTGAGGATGTTCTTGATAAAAAGGATGTGCTGTTCCTCTTCCCTGATCAATTGGTTGAACGCACTCACTGCCGCTCCCCATCCCATCCGCTGCAGAGAATTTTGAAAGAAGCTTTTGCCTGTCTCTTCCTGGTTCAGGGCATATTCGAAAACCCTGATCAGATCCTTGTCCGCCGACAAAGGGGCCTCCTTTCATATCACGGTTATCGAGCTTCAATCTCAAGTCGAGCGTTGTCTCTTTGCCCTCAGTCTAACGCCTTTCCTGCCCAAAGTCAAAGGCTCCGGAGAGAAGACGGACTAATCTCTTGTTCCAGAGCGATAAACCCTTTGCGACCTGCTTCCGATCATTGTCATGATCTCGTATGAAATGGTACCTGCCTTCGCGGCGATTTCGTGAAAGGTTATCTCTTCGTCACCCTGCCTGCCGATGAGGACCACTTCGTCCTCTTCTTCAATCCCCGGGACTTCCGTGACATCGACCATTGTCAGGTCCATGCAGACCCTTCCGACTACGGGGACCCTCTTCCCCCTGATAATGACATCAGCCCTATTTGAAAGGGCCCTGCTGTAACCGTCTGCATACCCCACCGGCAAGACCGCGATGAGACTCTCTCTTCGTGTGATAAAGGTCCTGCCATAGCTCACCGGCATTCCCTTTTGCAGTCTCCTTAAGCAGAGTATCCGCGTCTTCACCTTCATAGAGGGTTTGAGGTCAGCAACCGGATTCTCCCCCCTAAGTTCTGATCTCTCGTTGCCGGGATCGGCAAAGGGCGAATAACCGTAAAGCATAAGGCCGGGTCTTACAGCATCGAGATGTGCTTTCCCGAAGGAGAGTGTGGCCGCGCTGTTGGCAATGTGACACAAGAGTCCTTTATTATGATCCCCTGATATCTCTTCCTTTATCGCCATGAACGCCTTCAGCTGGTCCTCTGCATACGAGGTGTCCGCTATGTCAGCCTCGGAAAAATGACTCATGAGGCCTGTAACGTTCACGTAACCCGTCTTTGCTATGGCCATGACAGCTCTCAGTACCTCTCTGCTGTTGATACCGAGCCGCCCCATGCCGGTATCGACCTTCACATGCACATCGAGATGATGCCCTCTCGCCTTTGCTTCTTCAGACAGACTGAGAGCAGTGGCGATGTCATGGATGACAGGCGTAAGGTCATAGTCAAAAAAGTCGGATATGCCGTGCCGGTCAAAGAGAACGAGGATCCTCGAAGTGATCCCCGCTTCTCTCAGTTTTACCGCCTCCCCGGTATAGGCAACAGCGAGGTGTGATACCCCCCGGGCAGCGAGGACCTTCGAAACTTCGACAGCGCCGTGGCCATAGGCATCAGCCTTAACAACGGCGATCACGGGACGGCTGTGAGTTATTTTCCTGATGACCTTGAGGTTGTGAGATATCGCGTCGAGATCTACCTCTGCCGTCGCCCCTCTATGCACTTCCCTTTGTCTCTTCCTTCTTTTCCTCTTTCTTTTCGTCGACGGGCTTCTTGGGTGTCACGTCTATCTCATCAGGTTCAGAAGTCGCCTTCTTAAAGTTCCTTATGGCCTGGCCGATACCCTTTCCGATCTCAGGCAATCTCGAACCGCCAAAGAGAACAAGGACGATTATCAGGATAATAATCAGTTCCTGCATTCCTAAACCGAACATGAGGCACCTCCAATCCTCTGGTAGTCTTCCATGGTATTAATGTTCACAAAGGACTTTCCCTCGCTGTCAATGCTCCGGACCTCCTCCTCACGTACGTAAAGGACCTTCGACTTCTCCAGCAGCTCATTCACGCCGGTCCTTCCGTCCGTGACCATCTTTTCCATGACCTTCGCAATCCTCCTCGTATAAACACCAAAGAGGGGTTCTGTCTTGCCCTGGAAAAGGGGAATCACGGCGTCATACCCGCGATCACGGTCTTCTGTCTGCGCGTTGTATCTCTCTATCATGTATCGGATAAGTTCCTCGCTAATCCACGGCATGTCACAGGCAACGACAAAGACAGCATCATCACCGGTAGCGGTGAGGACAGAGAATATCCCCGTCAGAGGACCCCTCTCCTTTTTGATATCCCCGACAAGGGGAAGGCCAAAACGGAAGAAGTGTTCAGGGTCGTTGGTGTTTATCACGATACGGGTGAAGACCCTTTTCAATACGTCGAGGGTGCGTTCGATGATGGTCCTGCCGCCGACGGTGAGGAAGGCCTTGAGAAAGGGGATCCTCCTGTTTTCACCTCCCGCAAGGATCGCCGCCGTCAAAAAACATCCTCCGACCGGTATTCGGTTGCCGTATACTGAGCAAATCGCGTGCAGCTCGAGAGAAAGGTGAGATGTACGGTATCGGTAGGGCCGTTACGTTGTTTCGCAATAATGACTTCTGCCTTGCCTTTGTTCGTGGGGTTCTCTTTATTATAGACCTCATCCCGGTAAAGGAAGATGATGACATCCGCATCCTGCTCGATAGCACCCGACTCCCTGAGGTCTGCAAGGGTCGGTCTCTTGTCGTGTCTCTGTTCCACTCCCCTGTTCAGCTGGCTGAGTGCTATAACAGGGACCCTCAGCTCCTTTGCCAGTCCCTTAAGAGAACGGGATATCTCAGATATCTCCTGCTCTCTCCTCTCGAAGCCGCCCCTGCTCCTCATGAGCTGGAGGTAGTCAACGACCACCAGACCGAGACCGCCATGATGTTCAATCTTTAATCGTCTCGCCTTTGCCCTCATCTCGAGAACCGTTGTTCCCGATGAATCATCGATAAAGATCGGCGCCTCGGCAAGCCTTCCGGCAGCGCTCGTCAGTTTATGCCAGTCCTCCTTCTTGATGAACCCCTTCCTCACGCTGTTTGAATCGACCATCGCCTCAGCGCAGAGCATTCTCAGGGCGAGCTGTTCCTTCGACATTTCGAGACTGAAAATAGCGACAGGCTCCCTCGCCTCAAGGGCCACGTGTTGCGCAATATTCAGTCCCAGGGCAGTCTTGCCCATGGACGGCCTGCCCCCGATGACAATGAGATCGCCGGGCTGAAACCCTGTTGTTAACTCATCGAGGTCAGTAAATCCCGAGGGTACTCCTGTGATCGCCTCTTTCCGGTCATAGAGGTGCTCTATCATCTCAAAGCTGCTCTTTATCACCTCCTTGAGAGGATAAAAGGACGTCTTCGTACGTCTGTCGGATATGTTGAAGATGGACCTTTCGGCAAAATCGACGAGTTCATCAGGCTCGAGGGAAGACTCATAAACCTTTGCTGCAATCTCTGTCGTTGAAGAGAGGAGACCCCGGAGAAGGGCCTTCTCCTTGATGATCTTCGAATGGTACCGGATATTCGCAGCCGTCGGGACCTGGCCGGCGACGCTCGAAAGATAGGTGACGCCTCCCACAGCCTCGAGGTCGTTCTTGCGCTTGAGGGTATCGGTGACCGTGATGAGGTCTATGGCCTCGTTCTTTTCATAGAGTTCTATCATCGCATCAAAGATCCTCCGGTGAGCTTCCCGGTAAAAATCGTCGGGGGAAAGGATCTCCAATGCCTTTGAGATGGCCTCGTTGTCTAAGAGGATAGCGCCGAGGACAGACTGTTCCGCCTCAACATTCTGAGGAGGGAGCCTGTCAAGGGCTAAATCGCCGTCCCTCATTCCGGTACTACTTGTATGGTTACCTGGGAAGTGACATCATGGTGGAGTTTCACGCCGACAGAGAAGGTGCCGAGCCTCTTTATCGGCTCATCAAGGACGATCTTTTTCCTGTCGACATCGAAGCCTTCCTTCTTGAGTGCCTCTGCAATATCCATGGTTGTAATAGAACCGAAGAGCTTCTCTTCCTCACCCGCCTTAGCGCCCAGAGTGAGTGTGAGACTCGACAGCCTTTCCGACAGGCTCAGGGCAGCGTTCTTGATCTTCTTTGCTTGCTCCTCGATCTTCTTCTTCTCATGCTCCAATGCCTTTATGTTCTTGGTGTTCGCCTCGGCCGCAAGATGTTTCGGTATCAGATAGTTCCGGGCATATCCGTCGGCGACATTCACCACGCTCCCGACGGTCCCGAGACTCTTCACATCTTCCTTGAGAATTACTTTCATGGCATGACCCCCTTCAGTCCTCAATAGATGATCAAACTTTTGCGGTCTGATTTTGTGTAAAAAATTATACCATAAACAGATCGTTTTGGGCTGTTCGAGCGCGAGGTGCTGAGACAATGATCACCACAGGACAGAGGCCTTCTTGAGATATCTATGCTGCCTCTCCGGCTGTCGAATCCTGCTTCCTGATAATCCAGACGTTCCCAAAATCCCGTTCCTGATAGGCCCTCGCCAGCCCGAGCCTCAGGATTTCGAGGAGGGCGATAAACGTGACAATGAGAAAGGACCTCGTGATATTGCCATCGAGGAGGTCTTGAAAGCGGACGGCATTCTGAAAATCGAGCTTCTCGACGATGAAGGATATCCTGTCCTTGACGGTTAAGGCCTCCCTCGTGATCGCGACAACGTCCGGCGGCGCCTTCTCAAGTACCTTCCTGAATGCCGAGATGAGGTCGAAGATATTGAGTTCGAAGAGCTCGAGGCTTTCGGAGCTCCATGAACTGTCCTCTCCGAGATCCTCTTCAGAATCCCCTCCGAACGCCTCGTCACCGACAACGATGTGCTCGGCCTTTCCCTCGAGGGGGACATCGCGTGAGAAGACGTTTATCCACTCTTCCTCCCTTTCCCTGAAGGCGAGGGTCGCATCCTTGAACGCCTGGTACTCGATGAGTCTCTGGACGAGCTCGAATCTCGGGTCTTCCATATCTTCGTCTCTCACCGCTTCATCCACCGGGAGGAGCATTTTCGACTTGATCTGGATGAGCGTTGCTGCCATGAGGAGAAACTCCCCGGCGATGTCGAGGTCAAGTTCCTTCATGATCTCGATATACTCGAGATACTGGTGGGTAAT
>DASRZP010000029.1 GCA_035686305.1 Thermodesulfovibrionales bacterium
TCCTACCGGCTGAACGACAGGTGGCTCAGGGAGCTTTCGATGTTCAGCAGCAGGGGATATACCACAGGGATGTTCTTCGGCAAGCAGCCCGACGGAGATTATAATTTCGACGGAGAGAGTTACCGGATGAGCCACGAATTGGTCGGGGTCATCCTCGATGTAAAGGGCAACATTGCAAAGGTTGGATTGCGGAACAGGCTCGATATCGGCGATCCTCTCGAGTATATCTCTCCGGGGCTCGAGGAAAAGCTTTTTCCCTTGGAGTCCATGAAAAATAGCGACGGGACCGATGTCGCAACCGCACGGAATGAAGAGACCGTCTTCATTCAGGTCCCTGAAGGGGTAAGGAAGAACGACCTTGTGAGAAGGAGCAAGAACTTCAGGGCACTGGCAGAGACGGTCACATGCCCCTGAGAGCTGAGGCCCTCACAGAGAAGGAATAATCCTTACTGTTGCAGCAACCGACTCTCAGGCAGACATGATCGAAGCCTATAGATGCGATGAGATTCCGACAATGAGGAACTCAGAGGTCTTCACCGAAAGTGACCTCCATATCAAAATCGGCGTCTCTCCCTTAACCCATAGTACTCGTAAACCCGGGACCGGTGTCCGATTCGCAGGCAAGAGTCGGGACATTGGCCGGTCCGCTTGTGCGGTATGTAAACCCCTGTTGTTCATTATTGTAACTACACCTTCCATTCCTTCAGCTTTTCAGTGATAAAATGGATGATCTCCTCGTGTTCCTCGGCCCCCCGGTCCCTTACCATGAGGGGCTTTCCGAAGGCGAAATGTACCTTCTTCGAAGGATCGATCCTCCCAAAGTCCTTGAGATGTTTTCCGTTAGCCCAGGCGTCTGTTTTCAGCGCAACGGGCACAATCGGCACATTCGCCCTCTTTGCAAGCTTCACCCCGATCGTATTGCACTCAGAGGGAGCGAAGTCAGCAGTCCTCGTGGTCTGCGGGAAGACGATCATGGACCTCCCGCTATAGAGCCTGTCGGTCCCGCCTTCCAGAACGGCCTTCAGGTCCTCCCGGGGATTTGTCCTGCCGACGGTAACAGGATCTCTCGACCGCATGACATACTTGAAGACAGGGTAATTGACGAGGCTCTCTTTCACCACAAAGGTCACGTCCCTGAAGGGCGCGATGATCGACGGGAGAACAAAGGTCTCGAGCGTCGACATATGGTTCGCGATAAAAACACAGGGTGTGTCGAGACCCTTGAAATGGTCTATTCCGGTTATTTCGAACTTGACACCCACGTTCTCGAGTGCCCTGAGCACCTCAAGACTGCTTCTGGCCCAGGCAGCGGTATCATATCTCGAACGCTTTGCCCTGTGGCTCGCTTTAAAGACGATGACCACATCCTGAACGTAAAAACCGAAGGAAGGAAAGAGCCCGAAAAACCGCCAGCCCTTATGAGGGTCGGTCCTGTACGAACCGTTTATGAATGTGAGTTCCTGCAACACCCTCTCCTCCCCCTGCATCGTTCATCTCATTGACCTCCAGGATATCTTACTAAGAACTTCAGGGAGAAAGCCACTCTCCCTGTCTTTCCAGCAGAGTCCCGTGATTCCCATGGCCACCACATTGAACCGCCGGTATTTTATTGAAGTAGTCTCTCGTTGATTGTCATTCTGGCTTGTCAGAATTTTTCTGCTGAATAAGAAGGATTCCCGACGCGCTTCGCTTGCGTGAATGACAAAGGGAACAGGCTTTGACGTTGCCGTAACCAGTCCAGCCACCATGTTCCGCTGTTGCATCAAAAGACCTCACCGTTGCTTTTTGCAATGCTATTTGTTACAATAGACCATGTTCAGGCTCCAGTCAAGTATCAGACAGAAGATAACCTTCGGCTACTATGCCATCGTGGCCATCATCGTCGGCCTGTCGGCATTCACCTTCATTCAGCTCAGGTATCTCGAGAAGAAGGTGATCTTCGGCGAGACAATCTCGGAATTCTTTGATACGACCCTCGAGGTGCGGAGGTTTGAGAAGAATTATTTCCTTTACCAGGACCGGACCGACTACGATGAAAATATACGCTATCTTTCGAAGGCAGAGAGGATCCTTGAAGAGAACACCAGCGGCTTCGGCAGCATCGCCCGGCCTTCTCAGATTATCGCCTTACGGGAGGACCTCAGGAAATACCGTGAACATATGGAACAGTATGCTTCCTCGCCGGGTGAGGCCTTCAAGGAAAACACCCTTTCGAAGACCGCCCTGGAAAGCAAGATCAGGGAGACGGGAAAGTATATCGTGACCGTCGCAGAAGATATCTCAAAGGCCGAGCGGAGGAACCTCCAGGCGATGCTGAACAATTCCCAGACTATCCTCATCGCCTCGATCGTCTCCCTCGCCATTCTCGTGGTTGTCATCGGCCATGTCCTTTCCCGGATGGTCGTGAAGCCCCTTGAGTCGCTGGAAGAGAGTATGAGGGTGATTGCAGAGGGCAGGTTCGAAAGGGTCTCTCTCGACTCCCATGACCGGGAGATCCTGTCCCTGTCAAATGCCTTCAATGCGATGATCAGGGAACTCGAGATGAGACAGCGCCACCTCGTGCAGTCGGAAAAACTCGCCTCTCTGGGCACACTCCTCTCGGGCGTCGCCCATGAATTGAACAACCCCCTTTCGAACATTTCCTCGTCATGCCAGATCCTCATGGAGGAGATCGAAGACGGCGACATGGAGTACAAAAAGGAGTTGCTTACTCAGATCGACGGGCAGACGGACAGGGCCCGGAATATCGTCCGTTCCCTTCTCGATTTCTCGAGAGAAAGGGAATTTCGAAAAGAGACCTTGAAGCTGAAAGAGCTTTTCGAAGAGACGATCAAGTTCATCAAGGGCCAGGTCCCGACAAACGTCGAGATACGCCTCGACGTCCCCGATGGCATATCGATCTTTGCTGACAAGCAGCGGATCCAGCAGGCCTTCCTGAACCTCATCAAGAACGGCCTTGAAGCAATCGCAGAAGAGGGCCGTGTGCTCGTAACGGCGAGGAAGCTTGTAGGACTGGAAACGATGGATTTTGTGAACTCCGTCCTCCTCGAGGAGTGCCAGCATCGCATGATCGAAGGCAGCAGGGACAGTTCCGTGTATATAAAGATCTGCGACACCGGCAATGGGATCCCCGCAGAAATCCTTCCAAAGATATTCGATCCCTTCTTCACCACAAAGGACGTCGGCAAGGGTTCCGGTCTCGGCCTCTTCATCGTCCATGAGATCATTGAAGAGCACGGCGGCTGCATCGCCGTCGACAGCGAGGTCGGCATCGGAACGACATTTTTCATACGGCTGCCGGTTCAAACGCAGGCGAGCAAGAAGGAGTGACTACCATGGAGAACAACGCAAAAATACTGATCGTCGATGATGAAAAAATAGCACTCAAGAACCTCGATCACGTCATAAGAAAGGAGGGCTATGAAGTCACCAGCACGCAGAGCGGCCAGAACGCCCTCAAGCTTATTGAAGAGCAGCAATTTGAAGTCGTGCTCACCGATTTGAGGATGGAGAAGGTCGACGGAATGCAGATACTCGCGAGGTGCAGAGAGCTCTATCCCGACACCGAGGTGGTCATGATAACCGGATTCGCGACGCTCGAATCAGCTGTCGAGACGATGAAGCACGGTGCCTTCTATTACATTGCCAAACCCTTTAAGCTCGACGAGGTGCGGAAGGTCGTCAGGGAGGCGGCAGAGAAGGTCAGACTCAAGAGGGAGAATCGCCAGTTACGAGAGCAGATCGAGACCTATCAGGGAAAGGTGAAGATCATTACCAAGGACCAGTCTATGCTGAGACTCCTCGATACGGCAAGGCAGATCGCGCCGACAGACTGCAACGTGATCATAAGCGGTGAAAGCGGAACGGGCAAGGAACTTTTCGCCCGGTACGTGCATTTCAGCAGCAACCGCTCTGCCGGTCCCTTCTTTGCCATAAATTGCGGCGCCTTTACCGAGGAACTTCTCGGTAATGAGCTTTTTGGCCACGAGAAGGGGGCATTTACCGGGGCCATGACCATGAAGAAGGGATTGATAGAGATGGCTTCGGGCGGGACGCTCTTCCTCGACGAGATCACGGAGATGCCCTCTTCCATGCAGGTAAAGCTCCTGCGGGTGATCCAGGAAAAAGAGGTCCTGAGACTCGGTTCAACAGAACCTCTCCGCGTAGATGTGAGGTTTATCGCGGCAACGAACAGGGACATTCAGGATGCCATCAGGTCCGGCAACTTCAGGCAGGACCTCTATTTCAGACTGAACGTCGTTTCGCTTCACATTCCTCCCCTTTCTGAACGGAGGGACGATATCCCCCTCCTCAGTTATTACTTCCTGAAGAAATTCGCGCCTCTCATGAAGAAGGATATCACCGAAATATCACAGGAGGTGATCGCTATCCTGATAAACTACGATTTCCCCGGGAACGTACGAGAATTGGAGAATATTATCGAACGGGGCGTCGCCCTTTCGAACGGAAATGCCATCGAAGTGGCTCATCTTCCCGAAGACCTGAAGGAATTAAGCATTAAGACCTTCAGAAAGAAGGAGGGGAGGATACCCACGCTCGAAGAACAGGAGACTGCTTATATAACGTGGGTCCTTCGTGAGGTCGGCGGCAATAAGACCCTCGCCGCACAGATACTCGGCATCGACAGGGTCTCCCTCTGGAGGAAGCTCAAGAAGCTGGGCCTCGAAGGAGAGTGAACGTTCGCGAAATTTCATCATGCATGGTATCCTCTTTCCCTTCGGACTCATAATACTTGCAGGCGTGGCGTTCAGGCGCATGAGGCCTTCGGGCGTAGAGGCAGGCGCTATGAGTCAGGCAATCAACGCCGGAGTGCTGAACCTCTTTCTTCCTGCTCTCTGTATTAAAACGATGTACCAGTCAACGATCGATCACCACGCCTTGCTCGTACCGGCGACAGCATGCGTCACCACACTGACTGCGCTGCTCTTGGCAGCAGGCACCTATTCCCTTCTTTCGAAAAAGTTACAGCTCGCGCCGCAGGAGAAGGGAGTAGTTCTTCTTGCGGCAGCCTTCGGCAACGTAACGTATCTGGGCCTTCCGGTGATCACCGGTCTCTTTGGCCAAAGCGCCGCACAATACGCGCTCTACTACGATCTCCTTGCAACGACGCCTCTCCTTTGGCTTGTTGGCGCCACGATGGCCGCCCGCTGCGGAGGGGATAGAGAGTATGACATTCCATCGGCGCTGAAGACCATCGTTTCACTTCCGCCCGTGTGGGGCATCTTCGCCGGAATGGCTCTGAATCTGACAAGGGCTACTCTCCCTCCCTTTATGGTAAGTGCACTTGACATGCTCGGAGGACTTGTTGTCCCGCTCATGATCTTCAGCATAGGGCTCGCACTCACCTTTCCAAAGGTGGCGCATGCCTTTGCCGTGCTCCCTGCCGTGGTCATCAAACTCGCTCTTTCGCCGTTCATCTCCTTTCTTGCAGCAAAAACACTCGGCCTTTCGGGAACCGCCCTCACCTCCACCGTCCTGGAGGGCGCCATGCCCTCAATGGTCCTCACGCTCCTTGTGGCCGGCCGCTACAATCTTGATATATCCCTTGGGGCTTTCATGATTGTGGTTACCACCACGCTCTCCTTTTTTACCCTTCCCGCAATCCTCTACCTCGTAGGAGTTTGAGGTTACCTTCCAGTTGCATAAGACTATCTTGTTCGGGAAGGCAGGTATGGTGAGAAGCCTTGTATCGCGATACCTTTGATGGTTGCCGACTGCCGCTGTATGCTCAATGTAGGAGTCACTTACGATGAAGTCATCAAGGTACCTCATTGCCGGAATCTCATCGCATGTACAGGGCTTCGATCCATGCCTGCCTTGCCATCGTTTGCAACGTTAGGGGTTACCTGATAGGTGCGTAGGAGGGAAGACAGTCACGCCTCAAGGACCCTCATGGGAGGCATACAGCAATTTGACAAATGAGAGGTCGTAAAGATGCGTGATATATATGTCGTGCAACGCCCGGCATCGAACGCGTCTGTGGCATGACTGCTACCTTTTCCGAGTGCGTAGTTGCAATAGTACCGCAGCGCCCGCAAGCGCTGTTGCACCAGACCCGATACCAAATTTCCACAGCTTCTTGCCGTCCTTGATCCTTCGCTGTCTTGACCTTTTATATCTTTCTGCGACCACCAGGCATCTCTTGACATCCTTGTTACAGAAGTTAAATATGGTTTTGAACATTTCGAGTCTGCCTTCTATGATGCCGAACAGCGCCCGCCAGTATTCATCCCTATTCATCTTGCTCCTTTCCGCCCTTAATGCCTTCTCATCGTTGATGCTCTTGATGAATGCATCCAAGAGATTCCTGTCGGCGTCCCTATATACGAGAAGGGCGGGATCAGCAAGTCGTTGGAGTAAGGGCCACTGACACCTGTCCTCAAGTTTAAATAGTTCCGATAGCGATCTCTTGTTGAAAAAGGTGAGAATTATGGACTTCCTCACGGAGCGATAGAAGACTCTCAAATCTTCCGGTTCGAATCCGGTACCCTCGAAAAACTTCAAAAACTCCCTAAGATTTGTCATTTTCTGGGCAGTAAGAGTTTGTCACGGCCTATAAGGTAATCATTATCAATACCCTGCGCTACATTAACCAGCGCTATTTTTCTCCATTCTCGTTTGCAGATTCATCGGAGAACCGCAGGCTGGACACAGAGGTCTTTTGCGTACAATTTTATTCGTCCAACCTGTGAATCGCATTTCACACGTGAGACGGTAATATCGCTGTTCATTCCTCGTCCTTCCATAACGATACAGCACCTCCGGGTGACAGGACGGACACGGAATTCCCTCGTGTATCATTGATGTTTTCTCGCATGTCCGACAGCGGTGGATTGCCTTCACTTGTCTTCAGACCAATACCCTTCCTGATAATGTCCTTCACGTTTCGGATGACCAATACTGCCAGGAAATCTTTTATCCGTGCATTTTCCTTCAGTCTGCTGAGCGTTGCCTCATAAAGTATCTGTATCTCCTCCTCGGCAACATTGAAGTCCCTCGCAAGCCTTTGGATGGCACTGGAATGCAGAGTTTGCTCAGTCTCATTCTCATATAAGCCGGCAGTCGCTACCATGTTAGCTCTCCTTCAAAGGCGGGCAACACGATCCCTCTATGACTTCTCCGCTGCCCGCCTTAGCCCGACAACGTTCGTTGCGACTTTCTCCGTCTCGCCTCACCCCTCGCAGTCTCGGCGAGTTCCCCTTCGCTAACAGGGGTACCTCAGATGAGCCTGTTTCTATTCGCGGCTTCGGGGCAAAACTGCTCCCCCGATTTCCTTTACTCCCTCAACAACCCCTATCAGCGTCTCTTTCACGGCCTTCACCGCTGTATTGCCGATTTCTCCCGCTGCTGTGACCGCGCCGCCAACAGCCGACTCTGCAACTTCCATGACATTACCCCCGACTTCCTTCGCCGCTTCGACAACCCCATCAACCGCCCTCCGCGCGACGAGTGCCACATCAGCACCCACTTCTGCTGCACCCTTCACGGCACTCTTGACCGTCTGGCCGGCAGCAGTAACAACGTCTCCGCCGACATCACTCACGCCCATTACAATCCCCTTTGCCACACTCTTTGTGCTAAGGACAAGACCGGTGCCGACCTCCTCTGTAGCCTGAATCGTCCCTCTCACCACATCCTTTGCAATAGCGACCCCCTCATTGGCAACAGTGCCGGTAGCCCCCAAAGCATTGGAAACCGTGTTCCTCGCAAGGCTCACAATCTCTGCTTCTATCTCGTCGATGCCTCTCAGGCTGCTGACGATACCGGCCTTCACCGTCGTTCCTGCTTTGCTGATTCCTTCAGTTGGCTCCATGACACTGCCTTTCGTTGCCTTCATGATACACCTCCGCTTACTTCTTTCCGGATTCGTTTATAAAAGAGTAACCGAGCGCCGCACACTCGCTTTCTTCTGCAGCTCCACAAACTCAATCTGTCAGACCACCCTTCTCACTCCCCCTTCTCTAAGGGCCCGGTCATATCTCTCCTCCCAATTTCAAGCTATCACCGGACAGGATCATAGTCAACGGTGAAGAATCCTATGTAACCGACTACAGCTTTCTTCACGTGGCATTCCTCATGGCGATAAAACCGCTTCTGGAGCCAGTTTAAGTGATACCCTCCTGTCATGCGAGGCACCACAATGCGCCTAAAATACTTTCATTATTTGCCTCACGGCTCGTCAATTTCGGCAGGGATAGGAAGGCATATCACGAAAAGCTTTTCACCCGAACTGCGTTGGCACTTTACATGGCGAGTGTCATGTCGTAAACTGACAAAATGAATGAAGGTACACCCGAGGAAGGCATGGAATTGCGATGCCCCTCGTGCGATGCTGACGTAACTTACGGTTACGGACACACCAAGACGGGGAAACAGCGTTTTATCTGCCTCATGTGCGGCATGCAGTTTAGTCTTGGCGCCCGAACGACTCTGGTCAGGGGAAAACCGTCCTGTCCCGTCTGTGGCAAGCCGATGAACATATACAAGCTGGAGGGGAGTATCATCCGATTCAGGTGCTCCGGTTATCCAATATGCAAAACCTATAGGAAATTCACGTTAACGGAGGAACGCTAAGCTGTACCTGCTATCTATGGCGAAACGCTGAGGGCAATGCTCCGGCCTGCCGAGCTTGAGTCCCCGATCCGCGAGATGCCTGAGCATTCCGCTCCATGACTAAAGGACAGGCTTCCGGAGGCTTCTATCTTCATCAATCCAAGAACGGCAAGGCGCAGGCAGCTATGAGGCACGAAGATCTGAAAAGTACAAAGAAGTATTTTCACGCCCATAGAGACAGAATGAGAGAGCAGTTCAACAGGAGGGGCAGAACTATCCTTTGAGATATTTCCCCATCCATGCGAGGCAGCGGCCCCAGGAATCTTGAGCAGCATCAGGTCGATAGCTTGGCCTATAATCCGCAAAAAAAGCATGTGGCGCGCCCGGATACAGAATAAACTCTGCGGTCCTGCCGGCTGCCCTGAGCTTAGCCTCCATCTCCCTAACATCGGCAGCTGGGATCCCCAGATCTGCTTCGCCATACAGACCGAGCACGGGCGGACGAATCTCTGCGGCAACGTCCAAAGGCCCGACAGTGCGAATCCCCTCTTTCCTTTCGGGTTTTATTTGGCCGTACCATGGGACTGCGGCTTTCAACTCATGATTATGAGCAGCGTAGAGAAGAGTATACATCCCGCCCCGACAAAATCCAGTGATCCCAATCCGATCAGGACATGCTGCCACCTGCTTCTTCGCATAAGCCACGATAGCGTCCAAGTCGACCATTACCCTTGAATCGGGCACCGAGTCTGCCACTTTCCTCACAGCCGGTATGTCAGGGAGGTGCAAGACCCCGCCCTCCCGCGCATAAGGTTCGAACGTGATGCTCAGGTAGCCCTCTTTGGCGAATCGCCGTGTTACGTCTTTGATGTGCTCATGCATTCCAAAAATTTCAGGTATTACAATCAGGATTGGATATTTACCGGACGCAGAAGGTCGGGCCTCGTAGACCGGGATAGGGAAATCTCCAGACAGCACTGTACTGTCGGTCACTACAAGGTCGTCGCCGGATGTACGGATGATCTCCCCTGCAACTGAATTGGAGGCAATTGCAAAGCCTGCAAGCCCGACACCAGTAGCACTCATACGAGCCAGAAACTGCCGCCTCGTCATACCTTCGTAAGCATTTGCCAGCCAATCTTCAACCATAACTACCTCCTTTTTCCGCCAGAGTTAAAAGCAGTATAAACTCTCTTCGTGATCAATAACTTAACTTTATCATAGGAAACCCCATAATGCGCGCGACTGCAAACTCTAGTTGCAGGCTGTCTCCAGTTCTTTTATCATTGTGTGACAGAGCATATTTGTTATAAGGAGGATAGACGAAAGTCAAATGAACGATCGGAAGAAGAATTTCATCGGGTTCTCGACGCTTACGTTCACTCTCTTGTCCGTCACATTAACTGTAGTGTTGTATGGAAGCATTAATAGTGCAACAGCGAGCGATCGCAACGTTCTTTGGGATATCATCTCTTATTGCCTTGATCCCAGCAGGCCGCATTATTGCGAAGATTGCAAATGGCCGATAGCTGAAAGCGCATGTTCCTGTCTGAAGACAACGGAAGTGTGGGAAAAATCCCTTGATTATGTCGCCATTCGTGATCAGAAGATGTGCGGATGTCCCAGTGACTTTGTACACGGTCTTGCACTGCCTCTCAAGAAGGTGACGGGCGTAGAAGATAAGGACCGCCCTGCGGGCATTTGGAGGTTTGCCTGGGACGTTGCAAGAAAGCGCATCAAGGAGTCCGAAATCGCTCTGGTGGTGAACCCTTTAACCTGCCGCAGCCAGGACCAGCTACATGTCCACATCGTTAAGCTCAATGACGAAGGGCGCAAGTTTCTTGAGAGCGATCGTGCAGCCGGCATCGAGAACCTCGGTCAGGTGTGGAACAAAGCTGACGACCTCGCAAGAAATGCTCATTTAAAGAACTACGGCGTCCTCGTAAAACTAAACGAAAAAGGTTTTGTGGTAGTTGTCGACGATAATTGCCCTGAAGATACTTATACCAAATATATATGTGACAGATGACTGTGAGAAGCGACTTCGAACTGTCATGATTGCTCGGTATGGTAAACCATTATCAATGGAACCGAACAAGTGATGATTGAAGCCGTGCTCGGACCAGAAAGAGAAGGTGAATTTATAGCAAACTCAATACATGCCTCACCGCATGAGCCCATGCCAAGGAACCAGGTCCGGCCACTGGAGGGAAGTAATATCTGCACTCGCCTGCTTCATCAAATCCTTCCCGTGCAGCATGTCCCGGTTGGTCTCGAGTAAATGTCGCCCATACCATTTATGCGAATGACTTCGGTCGCACGAATGAGATCCGGCCAAATCTCCGCAGGAGCCTTGTCAAAAATGGTGTCGGCATCGGCCTCCATGACGCGCCAGTCCCCTCTCGCCAGCTCCCGTTCCAGTTGCCCAGAAGTCCACCCCGCGTAGCCGACATAGGCGCGAAATTTCGTCTGTGCGTCAGGTTTCTTCATGAGGTGCTCAAGCACGGTCTTGCTTGAACTCACGTATACATCTCCGAATACCCATTGAGATTCCTGAGGCTTGCCATGAAAATGTATGAGAAGCTGAATCTGATTCATGGCGACGGGTCCCCCGATATAAGTGAACTGGTTTTTCCCGGGCAATCCTTTCATGTCGGGGAAAATATCCGAAAGCCTCATCTCAGTGGGTCGGTTGATGATCAAACCCGCCGTCCCGTACGAGTCATGTTGGATTAACAACAAGACTGTTTCCATAAATCTCGGATCGCTTATCTGCCTACTGGCGACGAGGAATTTCCCTCTGGACAACTCAGTGGCTGAATGATGGTGTTCCAGTGAGACAGAACTCCCAACCATCCTCGAAGAAGGAAAGACCCAGGGATCCCGCGAACGCTCGTTCCATGCAAGCGGCAGGGCAAGAAGTGAGGCCAGAAATCCTGCAATCACGGCAATCATGATTGACGCACGCTTTGGACAGTCACACGGGTTTATAGCCCCTTGAATTGTTTTATGTCAAAGGGTTTAATGGTGGAGGCGGCGGGAATTGAACCCGCTGACAACCGCTTAAAATCAGCCTTCCTGAGCCTTACCGGAAGGATTCCGGAAGGAAACCACCTTTCCCCTCTGGTTCACGATGTCCCTGAGACGCTTTACCGATCCGTGAAAATACTTCTGCGTGGAACGAATGTTCGTGTGTCTCATCAGCTCCCGCGCTTGAAGAACGTCGGCCCCGCTTTCTACAATCTGCGTACAGAACGAATGTCGAGAAGCCTCATAATGGACAGTGTGAAGCCCTGAGAAGGCCTTCCAGACGTTATTGAGAGTCTTTATCCTGTACCCCCTAGCCGTCTTCGGATTGACGAAAAGGAAGGTCTCTGGATGCTTGTCAGCGATATGTTTCCGGGCAATCTCAAGAGCCCTGTCAGAGAGCGGTATCCATCGTTTGCTCTTCCCCTTGGTCGTCTCCCTGAGCTTGCTTCCTGACCACGTGCGTTGAATAAGAGTTTGATACCCTTTCAGGTCGAGATCCTTCACCTTGAGGGCGCAAAGCTCTCCTGGTCTCAAGCCGGTCTCAAAGCCGAACTCGATCACGTCCCGGTGTTGCTCAGGGATCTTCGAGAGTCCTTCCATCTGTTCATCATAGTCCAGGGCCACCCTTACGGCGGAGTCGTCACCCTCAATCGTGGGGAATGCGGGCATCTTCTCTATCGTCTCCCTGCGGTACATCCAGTTAAAGAGGGCATGAAGGGCGTTCATGATGTTCTTGCGGGTCTTTATCTTCAGAGTCGGGGGCATGGCATCCTTGAAGCTCTCAAGCTGCTCCCTCCTGATCTCCCTTACGTCATAGCCGTGGAAACAGGTGAAGTGATGTTTGGCATATCCTCGGTAATTCTTCAGGGTCTCAGGGCTAAATTCTCCCCTTCTCTCTTCGACCTCTTTCTGTGCGATCCACAGCGCCGCCTGATGCTCGAATTTCCGTTCCTTGATCTTCTGAGGCAGCCAGTCAGCAGGGTTGAAGGCCCTCTTGTCCATCTCGGTCCGCATATTGGTGAGCTGCCGGAGGGCTCGTGGATAGTCAAAAATGCCCCCATCGACGTGGAAGCGCCGAAACTTGTACTCCTTGCCCTTCCAGTAAACGTAGATATAGCACTTGGGTGAGTCGCAACGAGGGCACACAGCCTCATTACGTCTTGTTTCGCAGACAGCGCACCTGACATGACCAGCCATAGATAACCCCCAAGACTGATTTTGTGGGATATTGTAGGGCTGCAACGCAGTCTCTGTCAAGACGCTCTCACCATATCAGGTTTTGTTAGGTTCCCTTTCTGCAAATTTGGTGACCACCTCGAACCTCTCGCCCGTCCATCGAACCTCCTCCATATCAGCTCTTCCGCAAATATACTCGTTGAAAACAAATATCTCCCTAGTGTTGATTTTCCTTAGATAGCGGACTGTTTTGAGATATCTCGGCGTCGTAGGGAGGTTCTCGCGTGTTACCATCGAAGCGCGCGCGCCGATCTGGTGACCACCATCTGGCAAGAGCTTTCTCAATCTCTTCAAAACTGCGGTCTTCGAGCAGCCGAGTTGCTTAGCTATCTTCCGCTGGCCTTTTCCCTCGCCGTGCAGCTTCAGGATCAAGGCGTTATCGGTTTTGGCCTTCATCCTCAACTTCCTTCCTGTTTCCCTGTTTGTCCAGACCCTTGCGACAAACTGCCAAACTCAGTACTTGGGCGAGTCCAGGGGGTGCCGGAAATGGGCTTGTTTGTCAGGTCTTTCGAAGGCGCCGAATCCTGTTTTTCAGTTTGTCGGGTATATATAGTGCTGCCAAACTGACAAGCTGAATCTATGGCCCTATAAAGAGAGGCATTCCTTTCCCCCTTCTCCATGTTCCAGTACGTGCCTATCCCCTTCTTCAGAAGTCTTCTTAGCTCCTTCTCTTTTATCCCCAATTCCTCTAGTGTCCGACTTATTACTTGTTTTTGGTTCATAGGCTCGCGCAAATGGGTTAGAATCTCTCGGATGACTTCCATCTTCTCAATGTCCGGGTCCACTGCGATGCTGAAGCCCTTTATTTCGGGATTGAAGGTTACATAGATGCTATTGGGTCATACCTCGTCTTTATGCGCGTGCCGAGCTTGTAGAGGTTCTGACAGTCAAATTCTGTGTGTTCTCCGTCAAGGTCTTTCACTTCTTCCAGGCCAAGGACGTGATCGCAGAGGTCAAGGATAGCCGTGCTCCCTTTGAAGGTGTTTTCATTCCCTTTCGGGGTATGGTGTAGCAGCAGGATCGTGAATCCCATTTCCCTGAGTTCCTTTAATCTTCCCATGATCATGCTCATCGGCCTAGAATCGTTTTCGTCAGATAGATGAGACGCCCGGAAGGTATCGAAGATTATCAGTCCGGGAGGTAACTGCTTGTAAAGCTCCCATGCGTTGCTGTCCAGTTTTGGCGGTTGTATTTCATTCGAGATATGCCAGACATACAGGTTATCGCTTTCCCCGATCTTCTCCACTCGTTCCTTGAGAACCGCTAAAGGGTTTTCAAAGTCCACATAATAGACGGGGGTAAAGATCGTCTGCAAATCCCCGAAGGGAAGACCCCCGGCAACGGCTCTGCCGATCTGCATACAAAGAGATGTTTTGCCAATACCGCCGCGCCCGAATAAGAGGTTTATGCTCTGTCTCGGAATCAGCTTTGACAGGAGATATTCCGTCCTTACGTCGAGTGTAAAGATATCGTTCCACTTCAAGAGGGACGAGAGAAGGCTCTTAGGTTCCTCTGGTATCCATTCCTGTGTTTGCGCAGATAGCGGAGGGATTTTTTCCGCGCTTCTTATCTTTTGTTCGACTTCCCTGTCTGTTAAGGGCGGTTCACAGAATAGACGGTTGACGGTATGAAGTACGTCCATGCGGTTCTTGTCATCAAGCCCCAGTCTGTATTTGTGATTCCATTCCTTCACCCTCGCCGCATGACGGAAAAGAGTATCATCGCGGGACCCTTCCCCGATAATAGCAGGCAGTATCTTTTCCTCATCTTTCTCTTTGTTGTATTGCCTGACAGGGATAAAGAGTAAAGGCATTAGGTCCGGCTCTTGATCAGCATGAATTATCTCGCGGCCTTCTGTGTGAGGCATCGGAAGGACGATATATCCCTTCCCAGGAAGGCGATAGTCACAGACGAAACCGCCCAAAGTAACCATCTTTGCGGACTGAGTTTTGATGGACCCGGTGGCATTAAAGACAAATTGCCCGCCGTTTGGTGTACGTATAGCGACGTGCTTTAATCTTAAACGCTTAAGCCCTTCGTGAATACGAGCGAAGTAATCAGGGTCATCTATGTCGCAGAGTATCCGGCCTTCAGGGATGACGAGACCGCCCCATTCCTTTGTTTGTAGCATCCTTGGAAGGTTGTCTTTTGTAATGTAGGTCCATGTCGCGCCCTTTGGTTTTTTGGCCTCCTTGTAGTCGGTATTTCCGCCAGAATATCCCCGTAACAGAATCAACTTAGGCTCTACTCTACCCGCGAGTTGAAGAAGGGTGTTATCCACGTCCGCCCCCCATCTCTCTCCTCATGATCATTTCGGCCCGAAGACGCTTAATCATCTGCGCAAATTCGTACGCGTTGAGGGCAACCCCGTTGTTATAAGAGTTCATAGCACCATAGAGGTCGTTAGAGATAGGGAAGACAAAGAGGGTTCTGTTGCTTTCAACCTTGTAATTCGGCACAATACCAAGCAAGACACAAATGGCGGCGCTCAGATAGAGATCGGCTGTTTGAAAATCCTTCTGTTTCATGTCGCACTCTCCTTCCAATTTCATTGTCTTGAGAATACAACATACCTGTGTCGGCCATCTATTTTTGCATTTTGCAGAAATAGCCGGACGGCTATTTTATTGGGTTTGGGGGACTTGACAGTTCCAGGAAGATCTTTTTGAAAAGTTGCCGACGCTTCTTATGGCACGGTGGGGATGCAATCTGCTTTCCCTGTTCGTCGCAAGGAACCATATCAGACCGCATGGCAAGAATATCAGAATAGGCATAGGGGCGCACTTGATCGTTCTTTTTGGCTTTCTTTGTAAGATATTTGGCGTTTCCATTCTTGGTAAGGTTAGTTGCCTCACTCTGAATCTTGTTCCTCCACGTTTCAGCGCTGCTTTTGTCGATATAGGTCCGCCGCAAGTTCTTTAAGGTGAATCCCCGCTGAGTCACATCAAAAAAACTTGTCATGCCGTTGTTTCTTAGGAATCTATTGTGAGCAGTATGCACGCAAAGGGCAGCCAACCTTTCCGCGTCAATTATGCCGTCTTTTTCCAAAAACCTACCATGAGTATCGACCAGCTTGTTCACTGCTGCCGGCCAGTCCTTGCGGTCATATTTGCAGAGGACAGAGAAGTAAGCGTAAAACCTCGTTACCTCTTCGCGTATAAAGCGAATATTGTGTATCTTCTTTCTGTTTGAGCCCGGTGGTTCTTTCCCTTCAGCAATCTCCATTATTTTGAATGCGATAAGATCATCAAGCTGCGTTGTCACTTGGTCCAGAAGAACCTTTGGAGTCATCAAATATAGACTTGCAAATTCGTCCCACCGTTCTTCATCTATTACGAGGTGAATCGGAATGAAATAGCTGCCATAAATTTGAGACACAAGCTCTTCAATCTCATTCTTCGCAAACGTTATCTTCTTCGGCATGTGCTGCCTCACAATTTCAGCTTCATCCAAGCAGCACTTTCGGCACCAGCCCATTTTGAACCATTTATCTACCAGGGAATCAAACCCCATTGCAGCCTTCATCTCTTCCTGCGACGAGTTCTTGAAAGGCACCCGCAAGACCCGCTTAAAGCCATTTTGTTCCTTGATAAAGCGGTTCTTACCTCCCCCTTTGATGTTAAGCTCTAATCTTATGGGAGTCGGCTTTCTAACGTACTTCTGCCCACCAGAGGGGGATTCCTTTTTTTTGTCGTTAACATCATAAAAAAGATCTATCATCTCACGATCCCTAAACAGCGAAGGATCATGTTTCAGATATGCCTGCTGTCTTTTTTCTTCCCTTGTTGTGAATCTTTTTTTACTGGAGACGTGAAGGAAGAGTTCGCTTGCGACTTCGTCTATATCTCTTGCCTTGCTGAGGATTTTATCAAATTGTTCTATTTCAATATATCCAGGGAAGGCATTATTTAGAGCTTCATAGGCAGCCAGGTAATTCGTATCGTTAATTGAACGAAAACGCGAAAGAATTTTAATGAATGCTTCTTTTGATGGACTTATCCTTTTCCTTGTCAATTACCACTCTCCTTTTACGTTCTCCTAAAACTCAGCGGAGGCGCCAGGAGTAGCGCGTTGTCGGGCCGGTCCCTATCCGCTGTTCTTAATAATAATTAAGGCAGAAGCGACCGTCCTGTGTCAAACTCGATAGCCCTAAGAAAAGTGAATCAAATAGAGACTTCGCCTCGAAACACGGTCGGAGAGGTACTTCCTGTAACTGAGAGCGGTAGTATTGTCTTCAACGGAGCGACTTTCTTTTGGTAATCAGCGCGGAAAGACAAAAGTCCAATATTATACGCATTTCGCCTTTAATCCTTATTACCACAAAATGCGAAAGGCAGAACATCTTGCCCCGTTAATTTTATTGGATCTTGCCCTGTAACAATTTCCTCGGCTATGCTATATTTATCCCATGGTGACAGTAAACCGGAAGTTCATATAATCATTGTTCTGTGTAAATAAATAATGATTAAATTCAACATTATTGTCACCAATATTGCGGTTGGGATTGCTACTGCTGCCGATTCCAAAAAGAGAACAATATAATGTCCGACACCCTTTTTTCTGCAATCATTGGTGCTATTTTCGGAGGCATTATTGGCGGCATCGGAACTTATATCGGTGCAGTCCGTATTACTCGCAGGACTAATAGAACAATAGCAGGCATCAGACTTAGAGAGGCATTCGCACCGGAACGGACATGGCTGCTCAATTTTGAAGGGTTCCCCGCTTCTGAACCATGTCGTATTCTTGAAAATGCTTTCCCTAAACATGAAGCTGCTATCTACGAATTTAGCTTCTTTCTGAGAGATACCGAATTGGAAGCATTCAACAAGGCATGGAAAGAATATCACAAACCAAACAGCAAGAATAAATGTAACTTTTCTCCTGACGCAGCTGTTACCCCAGATGCTATGAAAAATGTTCTTGTCCGCATGGAGGCTGTTCTTGAATTTACTAAGGACAAATAAAATAAAAGGCCACAGAACACCAGCATCCAGCCGACGCGGGTTATGCTTGTTTGGTTTTGACCCGCGTCTCTCCTGGCGCGGCTGATGCTCCACGTTAGCCCATAATAGAAGAGGAGATACCATGATTAAACTCAAAGACATCATAAAGATTGATGATCAAACCCAATACAAGCTACATTTGGCGTGCCGGAATGAAGATTGGGTCAGCCCACTTGATGAGTATGTCGCCGATTATAACAACTGGCTTGGCTGGAATGAGTGGAGAGGCAATAAGAATGATTGGACAAGAGATCTTGTTTTTTCCTTAATGGAATTTTACCCACGAGCAGATGCTTGGTTGTTTGGCGGCATATTTAGGGTTCTTGAACGACATGCGGATCGTTATAAATTGGAGGAAATTGAGGATTATAAAAAGTTTGTGGGAAGGTTACTCTTATCATTCCATAGATATCAAGGCATGAGAGGGAGAGCATATTATCTTGAAAATTATTTTGACGAATTTGAAGTTATTGAGATTCTTCCCGCTTCATACAGCGGAGAAAGTTTTCCAGGATACGAAAACATTTGTCACGATTTTCATGTATTAGAGTCTATCTTTAAGTCGGAACGCGCTGACTGGAAAGCAGCGTTATCCAGCGTAAAGGGAATCTATTTGATTTCTGACAAAAACAATGGGAAAAAATATATTGGCTCTGCCTATGGTAGTTCCGGTATTTGGGCGCGATGGGCTTGCTACATAGGTACTGGACATGGGTGGAATGACGAGCTTACTAAACTGATTAACGAAAAGCAGATAAAATACGCACGTGAAAACTTTCGTCTTTCAATTCTGGAAATAATGACTATGTCTATTCCAGACGATGCAGTGAGTTCAAGAGAGGCGCACTGGAAGAATGCATTGTTATCAAGAGAGCACGGATATAATAAAAACTAGGGCTAACAACGCCATCGAGCCGACCAGGAATAGCCTCTTATTTTTTTCATTCAGGCGTCTGTGGCCCGGTCGGCTCATGGCAAGCGTTATATGTTCAATAATGAAAACAAATGCTTATATACCTTGACACAAAAGATTTAATCAATATTCTCGAAAAATCGATGCCGCTTTCCTTTAAAGAATTGGACGACGTTCTTAAAAACTGCAGCCACAAGATCGCCTTATCACTCTTAACTATTATGGAAATTGCTGAACCGCTGCGCCACAAAAGAGCAACAACGAATGTTATGGTCTTATTAAACTATATAGAACAACTGCCTCATACCTATATTCATAGCGACATTTCTCGCTTGGAATTACAAGAAGCAGTCAGAGCTTTTTCAGTCAGCGATGATTATAGAGGCATATCAGCCTTTGTTAATCGTTTTGACGAAACGTGTGACCTTAATGCCTCACCAGCAACAAGGGACTACATAAATTATTCGCTGCCTGAGACTGTATGGGATTTATTTCACAGCGGCGTATTGGGCAGCCTTGATAAGCATGCGACAAAATATTTAAGACAGACTTTTGCTGCAGATAGAGCACTTTCCCCGAAGCCCAGTCTCAAGACGCATTTTACAAAGAAAATCGAAAGAGAGATCAGGCTGCATCATCTGACAATGCCTCATGGAGATGCAAGTGCTTTTGCAGAATGGATATATGCCGATGCTTCCAGGTGTCCATCGCAAAGACTGGGCTATGAAGTTTGGCATAAAATGGTAAGAAACATTAATGATATACCGCATGCTTCAGATTTAGAGGATTTTGAGCATATTAGTTGTTTGCCATATGTTGATATATTGACACTTGATCGTCGCATGCATGGCTATGTCAGCCAAGTCTCTAAGGCGTTATCGACTGACTATGATAGAAAGATTTTTAGGAGTGCTAAAGAAGCCTTAAAAGAAATAGGTCTCATATAACACGACCTTCAGCCAGACAGGGAATAAGGCGGGTGCGTTTTTCTTTTTGCCTGATTGCCCCGGCTGGTTAAGGCCATCGTTGTGCGTTTATTTCTGCCGAAAATCGTCAGTCTCGATGCTTGCTTGATTTTGTGGCTTTGTCGGTGGAAGAAACAAAAGGGACGGTGCATGGTACGGGGGAGAACGTGGAACTTTGTTCTTTGACCAGCCTCGGTATGCACTTGTCGCAGCTGGCAACCTCTCACCGGAATCCCCCCTCGCGGGCTCAAAAAGCGTTGTCCATAAAACCCTTCTGAATTTCAAAACAGGACTACTTGAAAATGAAGGGTTTGCAGCCTGCGGTTTTTTGCGTCCACAGAAGACTTGTTTTGTGGACACACTGCGATGCGTTCTTCTCACAGAACTAAACGCGAGTTTCAATTCGCGATAACTGAGAAGTTTGCCTGTAGCATGCTTCGTCTGGCTGCATCGCCGACGTACCGTGAGACTATGGAGATATCGGAGCTCCAATTTTGTTCACGTGAATTTCCAAAAGGAACCTTCAGAAACAGTCGACCCCAAAAAAGCAGACCGCCATTTTAACGGATCGGTGTTGTCAACACTGACAAGTTCTCAAGAAAGGATATACAGAGTTAATAAGGATTAACAGTTGAAAGAGGGATAACGACAAACTGTATCAAAATATCGCAAAACAAAATATTTTGCGATTCTCTAAAGGTCTAATATAATAGCTCTAAAATCGCATCCATCGGAACTGCGATTGAATAACCAGAATTTTCAGTATCCCCTGTGGTTTCTGTCTTGTCAGTGTTCTCTATTCTTTCTTTCTTTCCTGAATGGAATGGAATTGGTCACAAGGCCAATTGCTCTGTATTCTTCACTTCCTCCTGGTAATACCTTTTCAACCTCTAAAACAAGTCCTCCACTGTTTCCGGGATGCAGAGGACAATCCAAAATTATTGTCTTAATCTTATCATTCTTTCCAGCAACGATACCTTTTCTGATTAGCGGGGCTCTGACGTCTAAAAGAGGGTTATTGGTTACAGACACGGGATATCCAAAAGCGTAAACAGTGTTACCTACTAAAACATCTTTGTATAATTTGATACTTCCCGTACCGATTGCAGTAATACCAGCACTTTTCTTCTTTATTGCGCCAGCGGATATGTCGAGAGATCTCTTTTCGCCAGATATAACTGTGGTACCGATTTTTATTAATGCGACGTCGATAGATGGGTGATACTTAATTTTTCCATCATTGAAAAGTTTCACTATTTCAAGTTCTATCTCATTTATTTCAGTCTTTGCATCATATCTATAAGAGAGCAGAGTTGCTTTATTATTCTTTAGTTTAAGCCGCTGAGAGTTTTTATACAATTGTTCGATTGCATCCCTAAAGGGTTCATTGTTTGATGCTGACTTAATAAGTTCATCCTTTTCGTGGCTTGACATTACCCCTCTGAAGATCAATTGTTTCTTGTTTTTCTCATACGCAACTCTATATAACAAGTGATCGGGAATTTGTAAATCTTCCGGTATTTTTTCTAATGTCGTAGATGTGTCCTCGAATAATACATGCCTCGCAGTAATAAAATAATGGAACTTATCATTATCATAGAAAAATCCACTACCCGCAGTTTTTTCTCCAATAAATAGTACTGGAATCTCAAGGTTGTCATCTGGTATATCTCTGCGCGCATAGACATAATCTGTTGAAATACTCAGGGCGATAACCATGGACAGAATAAAGGCAACCAACATTCTTGAGGTAGGTCTCATTCTCAACTCCCTGCTATAGAATATTAACTTTCATTTGTATTATTGAGCATTATAGCAGGTCTGAATAGCGTCGACTACCGGAAGTATGCTTGCCTCTCAACTCCAGCACCGACACTTGATAGACATTTGAAAAATGAAATTATTTCGGTGTCACCGTGAGTGACCCGCTATGCGTTGTTTTGTTCTCCAACCCAAATATCCTTTTCATTGAAGTACTTTGACGCAGCATAACCCGCAGCGTTCCAAAGAGCATCAAATGCTGGTTTCATTGACTTCTGATAATCCTGCTCGGATCCATAATCATCTATCATAATCTCAGGCAATAATAGTTCTGACTTATTGAATTTGATCCGTGAATCAAAGTCATAAATCGAGTTTGTTACTCCCAGAAATGCGCCATAAACTTCTTGCAAAGAAATCATAACGACGAGTGGCGGGGGTATATCAAGCGCTCTTAAACCATTCAGATAGCCAGGTAACACTTCAAAAATATAGTTATCAAAACTTAAACTGGGAATAACTTTCATTCCCTCGTGTTCTCTAACGAGGCTAGCCTTCGTAGCCTCAATTATTCCGTTTCTAAATATTTGCGTATACCCATAACACTTATCTCCATCCCGAACAATTAGAACTCCGTCAAAGTTGAACTGATGATTATAACCCATGGAAGAGATTGGTCGAAAAAATGAATGATGATTAAATATTTGCTTTACATCTAAAGCCGAGGTATAACTAAAAGCAGATAAGGGAATCACATGAAGAATCAATCTCCCTTGAGCTTCTATTTTTATCGGTCCTTCATCGGCCGACAATATTGCTAAACGTTCTCTGCGAAAAGCAATTATTCGGTCATGTAATGTTGCTGAAAGGGTGAAAAGAGATCTTAATTCCTCAACACTGACTTCATGCGCGCCAGCGGAGTTACGAATATAAAACCGATTGACATTCTTAGCTCTGACACGATGAGGTGGATTCCAACTTCTAGGAATGCGAAGTACTAATGCGAAATGTTCTGAATCCACAGGAATTGCTTTCATTCTAATGCCAGTGATACGCGGCTCAATCCCGTCACGAACTAAATTTTCCAAGTATTGAATTGCCTTATCCGGAATAGCATTTTGCAAGCCAGAAAGTTCTGTCGGGATTCCATCTCTTGCAGTCATTCCGATGATAAGATGGCCCCCAAATGAATTGGCAAAAGATGAAATATCCTTTAAAGCTTCTTTTTTATCATCGTCAGATGACCCGTAGAAGTCTCGTTTATACTCAATATTCAATCCTTCAGGAACCTCTGCATTGATAAGATCCTTAAGGTCATCTACTGAGACATCATAAAAATTGAGATTTCCTAATGACATTGACTTTTCAGTGTCTAAATCTAATATATAACACTTTCTCTTCAGTTGTTAATTACCAATATAATCTACTTTTAGGGCAAGTATACCACAGGGTGCGGTGCACATACAGGAAACCACTGAGATGACCGAGAGTCTTTCAGATCAATTGAACTAACTGATAGGTTTCGCCCTATATTGTGCTGGGAAGATGGCCTGCGTAAAAGTCAGACAACTTTTTTCGTTCCTTCCTGGAGCCAACACTGTTGCTTTCTTACCACAGCACAAGGTTTCTGTTGGCATTAGATAGTCAGGGGAAATCCAACAGATAGAGGTTTCGTGTAGTACCCACCGAAATCCAACTCATACAAAATCCAACGGAGAATTTAGCTCCGGGGTATGCTACTCAAAAGTTCGAGTCCGTGTCCGAGCAAACAAAAATAGCATATTGTTGTTATCTGCCAAATGCCCGAATGAAGGGTCAGCCTTATTTATTCGCCGCATTGAACTCGCTATCAGGCAGGGATGTTGAGCGATGGATGGAAACTTAGACACTCTCTACAGTGGCAATCTGTCGCAAGCTTGTGATATCGCGTAACGGCGAGTTGCCAAACAGACGGCTGTACTCTCGGCTGAATTGTGAGGGGCTCTCATAGCCGACCTGAAGCGCGGCGGTTGTTGCATCCAGACGTTCGGTGAGCATCAACCGCCGCGCTTCGTTCAAACGCAACCATTTTTGATACTGCAGCGGGCTCATGGCCGTCAGCGCCCGGAAGTGATGGTGGAAGGTCGATGTGCTCATATGGACTTGCGTTGCGAGGTCGTCAATACGCAGAGGCTTGGTGTAGTGGCCCTTCAGCCAATCGATCGCCCGCGCTATCTGATGACTCTGACTTCCTGCCGACGCCATCTGGCGCAGACGCGCACCCTGATCGCTGACCAGTAAACGGTAAAATATTTCCCGCTTGATGATCGGCGCAAGGATCGGGATATCCTTCGGCTCAACAAGCAGGTCGATCAACCGTTGAAAGGCGGTTAGCAGCGGCAACGTGACCTCGCCCGTCGCCATGCCACGACTCGATTGCTGCAGACGCGGCGGGGGCAGATTGCTATCCACCATCAGTTGTGAGATCTCGCGCTGATCAAGTTTCAATATGAGCCCAAGGAAAGGCTTATCCGGACTCGCCTCGATGATCTGCACAACCGTAGGCAGATCAACGGACGTGATCAAGAAATGGTGCGCATCATAAACATATATATCATCTCCGAGCATTACGCGTTTTGCACCTTGTGTTGTCAAACAAATACTCGGCTCGTACATAGCGCTCGCAGTCTGAGTCGGCTCATCCCGCCGAAAGAATGACAACTCGGGAATTGCGGTCATGATCCTGTCTGGTTTATCAGTCCATCGTGCAATACTCTTTGCCAACGCCTCAATCGCAACTCGCAGGGTGTCATTCTCGATTATGTCATTCTTGGTTGCCTTGTCCATAGATTTCTCCTTTCCTTAATAATATCAGGCCTCGCTCCCCCATAACAACATTTAATGGAGCTATCGGACGATTAGGCAAGAAATTAGCAGGATTGGTCTACCCGCCTTTGCTTTTTCAGGAGTACAATAAAATCATCACAGGGTGGCAAATGGATGCGAGCAAACTCTACGAAATAATTCGATTCTAATCAGGCAAAAGGAGAAACAATGCAAAAACGTAAACTAGGAAAAAGCGGCCTGGAAGTTTCGGCTCTCGGACTCGGCTGCATGGGGATGACGTACGGTTATGGTCCGGGTGGAGACAAGCAGGAGATGATCGCTCTTATACGGAAAGCCGTGGAGATGGGAGTCACGTTCTTCGATACTGCCGAGGCCTATGGTGCCACGAATGAAGAGCTTGTGGGAGAAGCGCTCGCTCCTTTCCGTGGCAGAGTGGCGATAGCGACCAAGTTCGGGATCAAGCACGATGCAAGAGGGCAGCAGTTCCAAGACAGTCGACCCGAGGGCATCAGGCAGAGCCTCGAAGGCTCGCTCAAGAGGCTCAAGGTCGATGTCATCGATCTATACTATCAACACCGTGTTGACGTGAATGTGCCGATCGAGGACGTGGCAGGAACGGTGAAGGACCTGATTCGGGAAGGTAAGGTCAAGCATTTCGGCCTCTCTGAACCGGGAGTAAAGACGATCCGCCGCGCGCACGCGGTCCAGCCGATTACCGCGATCCAGAGCGAATACTCGCTGTGGTGGAAACGCCCTGAGGAGGAATTGTTGCCGACGCTCGAGGAACTCGGGATCGGGCTCGTTCCCTTCAGTCCTCTCGGGAAAGGCTTCCTCACCGGAAAGATCGACGAGAAGACGACTTTCGATAAGTCTGACTTCCGCAACATAGTTCCTCGCTTTACGCCGGAGGCCAGGAAAGCGAACCAGGCCCTGGTCGATCTGCTTAAAATGATCGCAGAACGGAAGAAGGCGACGCCTGCTCAGATAGCGCTCGCCTGGCTGCTTGCGCAGAAGCCGTGGATAGTACCGATCCCGGGCACCAAAAAGCTTTCTCGCCTGGAAGAGAATCTCGGAGCAGCTACACTCGAGCTTACGTCCGACGATCTCCGTGAGATCGATAGCGCAGCCTCAAAGATCACGATCGAAGGGGCTCGATATCCCGAAATCCTGGAAAAAAGGACCGGTATCTAACCGGAATAACTATGGAGGAAAGAACAATGACAATGAATGTACTTGGTTACGCAGCTCAGTCCGCCAAGGATTCCTTAGCGCCATTTCGCTTTGAACGCCGCGATCAGCGGCCTGACGACGTGGCTATCGAGATACTCTACTGCGGCGTATGCCATTCTGACCTGCATACCGTCCGCAATGACTGGGCCAGCTGGTTTCCCACGACGTACGCGGTCGTGCCCGGCCATGAAATTATTGGCCGCGTGGTAAGCGTCGGAAAGGATGTCAAACGCTTCAAACCGGGAGATCATGTCGGTGTTGGCTGTATGGTCGATTCCTGCCAGAAGTGCACAGCCTGCGAACAGGGACATGAACAGTATTGCTCGGAGATCGCAACATTCACCTATAACCATATTGATCGCCGTGACAAGATGCCTACCTATGGCGGGTATTCCGAGAAGATCGTGGTGTCGGATAAGTTTGTGCTCAAGATTCCCGATGGGCTGGACCTGAAAGGAGCAGCGCCCCTCCTCTGCGCAGGCATCACTACGTGGTCGCCGCTCCGCCACTGGAAAGTGGAGAAGGGCAGCAAGGTGGCGGTGATCGGCCTGGGCGGACTGGGTCACATGGCCCTGAAGCTGGCAAAGGCACTTGGTGCCGAAGTCACGCTGTTCACCCGTACACCAGGCAAAGAGAAGGACGCCCGTCGACTGGGCGCCCACAATGTCGTGCTCTCTACCGACAAAGGCCAGATGACGTCCGTGCAGGGACGTTTCGATCTGATCATCGATACTGTGCCCTATGTCCATGACCTCAACCACTATCTGCCGACGCTGACGGTCAACGGCACGCTGGTGCTTCTCGGGTATCTGGGTGATCTGGAGTCGATGCTGAGCACTGTTCCCTTGGTGATGGGGCGTAGGTCGGTTGCGGGGTCAGTCATCGGCGGTATTGCCGAGACCCAGGAGATGCTCGATTTCTGCGGCAAACACGGCATCACGTCCGATATTGAAGTGATCAAGATCCAGGATATCAATAAAGCGTATGAACGTATGCTTAAAAGCGATGTGAAGTACCGTTTTGTGATCGACATGGCATCGCTGAAAGTTTAATGCCGAGGAGGTTGTCATGAAGAGTGTCACGGTTTCAATAGGATCCGGGTCTATAGGTGTCGCAATCGCACGCAGAGTGAGCGCTGGAAAACACATTCTGCTTGCCGATTTAAAAAAACAGAATGCGGACGCCGCAGCCGCAGTTTTAAGTGACGCAGGATTTGAAGTCAGCACTGCGACCGTCGATGTATCCTCGCGCGAAGCAGTTAAGAGCCTTGCTCAGAAGGCTGCAACACTCGGAGAGGTGACGGGAGTCATCCACGCTGCCGGAGTTTCACCCTCGCAAGCTTCGCCGAAGGCTATTTTGTCGGTTGATATGTATGGCACTGCGCTCGTGCTTGAGGAATTTGGGAATATCATAGCACGCGGAGGTACCGGTGTGGTCATCGCCTCGCAATCTGGTCATCGTCTAGGCGCTCTTACGGATGAACAAAATAAACTTCTCGCCACCACCCCAGCCGATCAGCTTTTATCGCTTCCGATGCTTCAGCTTGATCAAGTGAAGGATTCCTTGCACGCTTATCAACTTTCAAAACGCGGGAACGCTTTGCGCGTAATGGCGGAAGCTGTCAGATGGGGTAAGCGCGGCGCGCGAATCAATACGATTAGTCCGGGGATTATTATCACACCACTCGCAAAAGATGAGCTGACCGGTCCTCGCGGAGAAGGTTACCGTCGCATGATTGAGCTTTGCCCCGTCGGAAGAGCGGGCACGCCTGATGAGGTTGCCAATGTCGCAGCCCTTCTCATGGGTCCGGAAGGTGCGTTTATCACGGGAAGCGATTTTCTGATGGATGGCGGAGTTACATCTTCGTATTTCTTTGGTGAGCTTGCTCCGTGAGGAGCAGCTGGAACGAAGAAAAATATGAATATCGAAAGATGCAAGAGTGGAAGTGATGTGACTCGATTTCTGCGGCAGGCATAGCTGAATGCATGATAAAGTCGATAGATAAGGAGATAATAAAATGGATATAAAACGAAGCGGTTCACAACCATCCGGCAAGGGACCGGAAGAGTATTTCACCGGAACGGTGCGTGTTGATCCTCTGATCAATGCCCCCGATCCTGCACGCATTTTTGGCGCACTCGTCACCTTTGAGCCAGGAGCCCGCACGGCATGGCATACCCACCCTCTCGGCCAGACCCTGATCGTGACAGCAGGCAGCGGTCTTGTACAGCGCTGGGGAGGCCCGATCGAGGAGATCCGGCCGGGCGACGTGGTCTGGATCGCTCCGGGTGAAAAACATTGGCACGGCGCGGCACCGACCACCGCCATGTCGCACATCGCTATTGTAGAACAGATCGAGGGCAAGAGCGCGGACTGGATGGAAAAGGTGAGCGACGAACAATACCGATCTGAATTGAGAACCGAATAAATGGGAACGTTCCCTCCAGCTTGAGGAGTATTTATTATGAAAGTAACTGACAAAAAGTGCCTGATAGCATATTTTTCCCGGAATGGACAAAATTATGTCAGCGGCAGGATTGTCGACTTGAAAGTCGGCAACACCGAAGTTGTCGCAAACATGATTCAGAAAATAATGGGAGGA
>DASRZP010000030.1 GCA_035686305.1 Thermodesulfovibrionales bacterium
ATGCCCGCTTCCCCCTCCTTCAGAATGCTTACAATCTGTTCCTCTGTATACCGCGTCTTCTTCATCCCTGCCTCCTTGTTCGAGTGTCCTATTATGCCAACACTCTACTTACAAGTGGCACATTTTTCGGGGGACAGGTCCTAGCTTTTATATTTGCCAACGACACTATTATCCGAACAGACGCTCCCGATGAAGAGAGAAGTTCTGGCCCCGGCTGGCCCCGTTAACCTGACGGAGCTTTTCACGGAAGCCTTCGATGGGCAAGAATGTATCGCAAACCGAGCGCAAGTAAGTGTAATGTCTGCCTCGTTCACAAACGAACTCCATGAGGTTTACCCCTGCCGAGCTTAGTTGATCCGCAAGTTCCCCAGCGGTCTGCTTGTCTCGATCGCTCGCTTGCCGGGTTGAGTACAGCGACGGGTCTGAGTTTGGATGATTGTGGAAGACCAAAACGGATCGGTAGCCGCCATTTACCGCCATTTGTTGAACATTCTGCAGACCAATTCCAAAATGAACCTGCGATCGATCCGGCCCTTTGTTGACCCACATTTTGTCGATGGTTTTGTTTCGCTCAAACGCTACTATGATCCATTCGTGCTTCTTGTATTTCAGTCGCCCTGCGGCGAGAGCGGGAAACTCGAACAACTGTTCTGACATATTATAGACTGAACCATTTGCTGCCATACGCTTCTTAACCTCTGCATTGACGGCGTATTCTCTTCTGTCGAACGTGTAATAGGAATCGATAGCCTTTGTTCTCCGCCGATCTGCTAACACTTGGACCTCATCCTCCGAAAGCGGGCGGAGGTGGGCGAGAACAAAAATTGCAACTATGCCTAAGACTATTGCAAAAACGACCAGCAGGTCCATGCCACTGTCCTTAATTATCTTCTTCGAAAGCTGACGAATTAAATAGCCGCTGGTGAACAGTCAATTAAAAACCACGGATATCACCACTCGGATTGATTTTTTTGTACGCTGCCTTATTTCTTATTCTGAGGGGCAGGCATACCATTAATTTTCTCCGATGCTCAGAATTGCACTGTTCATTTTATTCCAAAAGTCAAGTAACAGAACTTGCTCATTCTTGTAAAACGGCTCCATTAGAAAAGTGACTTTCCTTAATCTGCCAGTCTGGTGCGCCTCAGATGTGCGGAATTTGTCGTCAAAATCCGTTATTGTTTTCTCTATTTCAGCAATTATTCCTTTAGGGATGATGGAGTTCTTTGGAGTAGCGTAGGCATCCACCAGTGGGCAAATGCCGGAGTTGTAAACCACAGAAGAATTGAGGCCCCTAGCGCGCTCATGATTTTCTTCTTCATCTTCCCTCCTTATTCATGGTTAACCAGTTATTGGATAGTTTCCTCATAATATCAGAAAATTTTTAGGGTCGTCAATCCAAAACATCTACCAAGTTAACATGATCTATAAATAATCATTGGACCTTTGAAGTTGTTCAATACTCAAAGTGTGTTCTTAGAGAGTTAACCGTCTAATTCCCATTTCTACTCCATATTGTTGGATTATGTCCAAACGATGTTAGTTCCCAGGAACCTAAACTACGTCCTCCCCATCTGTATTGAACCAGCGCAGATTCTACCACGATGCGACAGCCCACGAGACCAACTCAAAACGGCCTCATAAGGGTCATACTCATTACTCTTATACCAATCTGATTGAGGTCGAGTCTAGACCCTTATTCTTTCCCTACCATCCTGAACAAATGCGTTTCCATCCTCGCCGCTGCGGGGGAGTACCTCTTGACTCTTGAAATGCAACCTGCGGGACTTCGTTTTTCCTCGGTCAAACAAAGCGAGCGTATGTATGTGAAGCAGGGAAATAGAACTCTGTTCAGGATTTGTTGGGTGATTATGTAAGGCGCGGAAAACTAACTTATTGAACGGCAGGAAAGAGAATGGCGGGGTGGACGGGGCTCGAACCCGCGACCTCCGACGTGACAGGCCGGCGTTCTAACCAGCTGAACTACCACCCCAAGGAAGCGTCACATCGATTCATATTATCCAGATTTTCAGAAAAAAAAGCAACCGCTCACTGCTGTCCTTAGGCTGAAGGAAATGAGAACGTAACCTGTTATTGCTATTCCTATCGGAAGCCAATTCTGGTAAACTCAGATATGTCCATCATCAGGGTCGAGAACGTCGTAAAGCGGTTTGGCAACATCACTGCGGTGAACGATATCTCTTTTGAGGTCGAAGAGGGTTCCATCTTCGGTTTTCTCGGCCCGAACGGAGCGGGGAAGACGACAACCATCAACATCCTCTGCACCTTGCTGGCTCCGACATCTGGAAAGGCCTTCATCAACGGCTATGACTGCTCAAGGGAGCCCTCAAAGGTAAGAAAGTCGATCGGCCTTGTTTTCCAGGATTCGACACTCGATAAAGACCTGACGGCCTATGAGAATCTGATGTTTCACGCCTTCCTCTATGATGTCGGGAAGGATGAGCGGGGGGAGCGAGTCAAGGATGCCCTTAATTTTGTGGGACTGTATGACAGAAGGAATGATCTCATCAAAAAATTTTCCGGAGGCATGAAAAGGCGGCTCGAGGTGGCGCGGGGGCTTATCCATAGACCGAAGGTGCTCTTCCTCGATGAGCCGACACTTGGTCTCGATCCGCAGACAAGGACGAATCTCTGGGAGTTCATTGTCGACCTCCCGAGACAACATAGCGTGACGGTCTTCATGACAACGCACTACATGGAAGAGGCTGAGGTCTGCGACAGAATCGCGATCATCGATAACGGCAAGATCATTACCATGGGAACGCCGGACGAACTGAAGAAGACCATCGGCGGCGATGTCATCTATCTCAGGACGACGGACAACGAAAAGGCCAGGATCGAGATCGAGAGGTTGTTTAAGGTGGAGGTCTCGGAGAAGGACAGTGAGCTCTTCCTCACGACAGTGAAAGGCGATGCATGCATACCTGAGATCATCAGGGCGATGGGGGAGACCGTGCTCTCTGTCAGGCTCCAGAGGCCGACGCTCAATGACGTCTTCCTGAAGATGACCGGCAAGGAGATCAGGGGCGAGGATGTCTCCTCTTCCGACACCATCAAACAGGCCGTCAGATCGTACCGGAGGAAACTTGATAGAGGCTAATGCTGTCTACGTCCTCGTGGCGAGGGAATTCAAGAAATTTGTGCGGGAGAAGAGCAGACTCATCTCTACGATCGCAAGGCCGCTCATATGGCTCTTCCTCGTCGGAGGCGGCATGTCGAGACTCGTCGGACCGGGGATGGCGATGGGTGTCACGTACATGCAGTTCATATTCCCCGGCATCCTCGGAATGACGGTACTCTTCAGTTCGATATTCTCTTCCATCTCGATTATCTGGGACAAGGAATTCGGCTTCATGAAGGAGATCCTCGTTGCGCCCGTATCGCGGTTCTCCATCGTAATCGGAAAGGCGCTGAGCGGGACGCTCATCTCAGTCATCCAGGCCGCCATCATCCTCGCACTCTTCCCAGTTCTCGGCATTCATCTTGATGTTTCGGCAATTGTCTGGACCGTTCTCGTCTCTGTCCTCTTGTCGTTCTGTCTTTCGTCTTTCGGCATCGTCATCGCGACCTTTTATGAGAGCTTCGAGAGCTTCAGCGTCATCATGAATTTCATCGTCATGCCGATGTTCTTTCTTTCCGGGGCGATGTATCCCGTAAAGATGCTCCCGGAGATCTTAAAGATCGTGGCCCGTCTGAATCCCTTTACCTACGGCATCGATGCCCTGAAACACTCGGTCTTCGGGAACCTTGGGGTTTTCGATTTCTCGCTTCTTATGGACGTCAGTGTCCTCGGTATTACGTCGGTGATCTTTGTTGCGATTGCGGGGTCTCTCTTTGAACGGAAGAAATAGTCAGAGCCTTCCCGACCGTATGATCGAAATGATGAGCCATATGCCGAGGATGAAGGCGAGGCCGAAGCTGGCGACCCCGAGAAGAGAAAAGCCGAATACCTGGGGCCCAACTCCGGTCGCGTGCATAATGGCCGAGCTGATGAGGATGGCGCTGATGATCATGCCGAAGGAGACCCTGTTGCTCGACCGGTCCATATCCATGATGAATTTTTCGAGACCGATATGGGTCATCTTGATATGGAAGTCGTCCTTGAGGACCTTCCGCATGATCTGCTGCATCTGCTTGGGAAAGAGGACGACAAAGTCGCTCAGCTCAAGGGAGTGTTTGCTCACCTTCTCATAGATCTGCGCAGGGCTGTACCTTTTTCTTGCAAGTTTCGCAGCATAGGGTTCGAAGGCGACGAAGAAGTCAAAATGGGGATCGAGCTCCCTGCCGATGCTTTCGAGGATGAGGAGAGACTTGTTGATAAGGAGGAGATCGGAGGGTATCGTAAGCCGGTGTTTGAGGGCGACATGGGTGAAGGTATCGAGGTACTTCGCAAAGTCTATCTGCTGAAGGGTGAGACCGTAGAGGGGTTCGAGCATGTCGATGAGGTCCGACTTAAAGTCTCTTCTGAAGGCATCCATATCCACATCCTTGGGAACGTAGCCGAGTTCCGTATACAGGTCGATCAACCGGTCGAAGTCCTTGTGGACGAAGGCGAGAAAGGTGTTCCCCATGGTCTGCATCAAATCCGCTGAGACGTATCCGACGATTCCAAAATCCACAAAGCTGATCCTTCCGTCGGGCAGGACGAACATGTTGCCGGGATGAGGGTCTCCGTGGAGAAAACCGTCTTCCAGGACCATCTTGAAGTAGGCCTCGACCCCCACGCGTGCGAGTCTCTGCCGGTCGAGGCCGAGGGCCTCAATCTTTTGAATGTTGTCAATTCTCACCCCCGAGACCCTCTCCATGACAAGGACCTTCCTTGTGACGAGTTCCTGATAGGCGCGGGGGATGTAGACATCAAGACTGGTCTCGAAGTTCCTTTTGAACCTCATACAGTTCCTGGCTTCGTTTACAAAGTCAAGCTCCTTCCTTATGGTCTTCGAAAACTCCTCAACGATACCGAGAGGGTTGAAGAACCTGCTCTCGGGAACGTACCTGTCGAGGAGACGGGCAAGGGCAAAGAGGATATTGATGTCCGTCTCTATCGTCTCTTCTATGCGCGGCCTCTGGATCTTGACGATGACGTCGCTTCCATCGACAAGTCGTGCATAATGGACCTGGGCGATGGAAGCCGCCGCTACCGGTACGTCTTCGAACTCTTGGAATATCTCGGAGAGCGGCATCCTGAGCTCTTCTTCGATGATACGCTTTGCAGCGCTGACAGGGAAGGGCGGAACTTCATCCTGAAGCTTCTTGAATTCGTTGGCATACTCAGCGGTGATGAGGTCCGGTCGTGAGGAAAGGACCTGGGCGAGCTTTATGAATGTGGGGCCAAGCTCCCCAAAGGCGATTCTGAGCCGTTCCGGGATGGTCGGCCCTCTCAGTACAGGCCACTGCCCGAAGGACTTGAGTCTCTTCAGGAAAGGAATATACTTGCTGAGATGGATCTGGTCTATGAAACGGCCAAAACCATGCTTCAGGAATACGTTGACAACCTGTTGAAGTCTCCGCGCAGATTTGTACGTGCGCGTCAATCTGAAGAAGGCCACAAGGGGTTATCCTTTTTTCGGAGCTTCTCCTCCCGCAGCCTCCAACTTGCTGACACGTGCAGACAACGACTGGACATGCTGGTCAAGTTTCGAGAGGTCTTCCTTGCTCGGAAGGCTCATCATGTCCAGGGTCTTTGTCACCACATCATTGATACTTTTCGAGAACTGTTCCGTGCTCTTGTCGGCCTTATCGGTCCATTCCTTTACGAGCTTCGCTCCCTGTGATTCACTGAGTTCGCCTTTCTTGACGAGTTCATCGATGAATTCCTTTACCTTCTCCTGCGCACCAAGACCTGCGAGCAATGCATTTCTCATGAGATCAAAGACCGTCATGAAGCACCTCCTGTAATTATTTTGTAGTAGGCAGCCGGAAGCGAGAGATGGAAGAGCGACGGGGAAGAGTGATATCCGGTCCTTTCATTCTCCGGCTCCGTGCTGCGTATTACCTCTGTTGTCTGCTCCCTGTAAACTTTTCTCAACTATATCGTACACTGATTCGAGCGCACTGTCCAGTTTCTCAAGGTTGCTCGTGCCGCCTTGCGCCATTTCCGCCTTGCCGCCACCTCTCCCTTGTGTCAGGGCTGAGACCTTCTTGAGGATCTCTCCGGCATTGAAACGGTCTGTCAGGTCTCTCGTGACCATCGTGAGTATCGATGCCTGGCCATCTTTTGCCGAAGCCATACAGATGATCCCCGAGCGCATCCTGTCTCTGATGTTGTCCGCAAGGACCCTAAGGTCCTTCTGTTCAAGACCGTCGACCCTGCAGGAAAGGACCAGGATCCCGTCAATCGATTTAGCCTTCTCGATCATCGATGATGAGTCTTTTGCAGCAGCCTTGAACTTAAAGGCCTCCAACTCCTTTTCAAGTGTCCTCATGTCTGCGAGGAGTCTCTCGATCCTGGCAGAAGCCTTGTCGGTCTTCAGGAGTTCATTGATCCTCCTCAGTTCAGCGACCTTATCTTTCAGGAACCGGAAAGCCTCCCTGCCGGTCAACGCCTCTATTCTCCTGATGCCTGAGGCAACGCTGCCTTCAGAGACGATGACAAAAAACCCTATCTCGCCCGTCGCCTTGCAGTGGGTTCCTCCGCAGAGTTCCGAACTGAAACCCGGAACGCTCACGACGCGAACCATCTCCCCATACTTCTCCCCGAAGAGTGCCGTCGCACCGGAATCTATGGCTGTCTTGATATCCGAGACAGAGGTTACAACCGGCAGGTTCTCGATGACCTTCTCCACGAGCCTGGTCTCGATGGTGGCCACTTCAGCATCGTCAAGGGACGAGAAATGAGTGAAATCGAAGCGCAGCCGCTCAGGAGATACCAGTGACCCGGCCTGCTTTACGTGGTCGCCGAGAACGGAACGGAGAATCTCATGGAGGAGATGGGTTGCCGTGTGGTTCTTCATGGTTGCCCTTCTCTTTTCGGCATCGACGCGGCATTCGACCTTGTCCCATACACGGAGGAGACCCTTCCTGATCTTGACGACATGGGCGTGGAGCCCCTCAAGGGGCTTCTTGGTGTCGAGGACAAGGGCCCTGAAGTTCTGTCCCGTCATCTCTCCCGTATCTCCGACCTGGCCGCCGGATTCCCCATAAAAAGGGGTCCTATCGAGGAATATCTCGACCTCCATTCCCTCTGACGCCTCTTTCATGACCTTGCCTTCTCTCAGAATCGCCCTTATAACGGATTCTCCTTCGAGGGATTCATAACCGATGAACTCAGTCTTCCCGACCTCCGACAAAAGCTCCCGGTATATCGATGCTACACCCTCTTCCTCGCCTACCCAAGAAGCCCTCGCCCTCTCCCTCTGTATCTCCATCTCCTTCAGGAAACCCTCTTCGTCGATCATGAGGCCGTTGTCGGAGGCTATATCCCGGGCGAGGTCAAGAGGAAAGCCGAAGGTGTCGTACAGTTTAAAGAGCTCATTGCCTGGGATGGTCTTCAGGCCCGATTTTCTGAGGGAGCCTACGAGGTCATCCATGATCTTCATACCCTGTTCAAGGGTCCTCTCGAAACGCTCCTCCTCGACCATGAGGATCCTCGATGAACGTTCTGTTTCGTCAGGCAGTTCGGGGTAGACACTTCCCATGGCAGACGATACAGAGTCAATCAACTGAAACAAAACGGGCTTCTCGATGCCGAGTAGACGGGCATGACGTGAGGCCCTCCTGATGATCCGCCGCAGGACGTACCCCCTCCCTTCGTTGGAAGGCATGAGTCCCTCTGACAGCAGGAACGCTATTGATCTGATGTGGTCTGCTATGATCCGTATGGAAGTATCCCTTTCGACGCTCCTGCCGTATTCCACGCCCGTACGCTCAGTAATGGCCGAAATGATCGGTGAAAAGAGGTCGGTATCGAAGTTGTTGAGTTTGCCCTGCAGGACGGCCGAGACCCTTTCGAGTCCCATGCCGGTGTCAATGCTCGGTTTTGGAAGGGGCGTGAGGGTCCCTTTTTCGTCACGGTTGAACTGCATGAAGACAAGGTTCCAGATCTCGAGGAACCTGTCGCAGTCGCATCCGACGGCACAGTCAGGCCTGCCGCAGCCCACGCCTTCTCCCTGATCGATGATAATCTCGGAACATGGTCCGCAGGGCCCTGTGTCGCCCATCTGCCAGAAGTTGTCCTTTGCGCCGAGCCGAACGATGCGCTCCGCAGGAATGCCCGTGAGTTCTCTCCAGAGTTTCTCCGCCTCATCGTCATTCTCAAAGACCGTCGCCCAGAGCCTCTCTTTCGGCAGCCTGAAACGCTCTATCAGAAGCTCCCACGCAAAGAGAATGGCGTCTCTCTTGAAATAGTCGCCAAAGGAAAAATTCCCGAGCATCTCGAAGAAGGTGTGATGCCGGGCTGTATGGCCCACGTTCTCTATGTCGCTGTGTTTGCCTCCGGCCCTCATGCATTTCTGGCATGAGGCGGCCCTTTTGTATGGGCGAGTCTCTTTACCGAGGAAGACGGACTTAAACTGGACCATACCTGCGTTGGTGAAGAGAAGGGTGGGGTCGCCCTTGGGAATCAACGGGGAACTCCTTACGGGCTCGTGACCCTTCTCGCGAAAGAACTCAAGGAATGCAGACCGTATCTCGGCGCTTTTCATAATCTGTTTATCCCTCCCAGAACATGGTTGAAGGATGAAGATTCACGATGCCCTGGGCAAAAGAAGAGGTCGTGAACCTCACCGTGATCATCATCCAATCGTCATTGACGAGCGACTACTTTGTTATTCCCGGTTCTGTCGAGACAATCTCTGTCAGTTTGCCGTCGGTGAAATACAGCCTTGTCTTAAAGAATCCCATCATCCGAGAGTATACCCATTCCTCCCGCTGCTTCCCGTCTTCAGTGAGCGCGAGGGGGATGACTTCTGAGGGACTACCCCATGCGTACCTGACCTGCTGAAAGGTCATTCCCGTGGCTATTGAACCGTCCTCTATCTGTTCCCGGACTGCGGGTGGATAGTCCTTGATCTCGTCGGCAGAATACCGCACCGCCGTCGAACAGCCCGGAGAGGACCAGAGGCTTATCAGGACAAGCACCGCGATACAAGAAGCCCTCTTCATAGAACGTCCTCCTTGCGCCTGAATGGTTTTAAGACCTCAATGATTGTTTCCATGGAATAGCCCTTGCGGTAAAGAGCAGCGTAGAGTCGTCTCGTGATCTCACCGGTGGGATAATTATGCAGGAATCTTATCTTCTTTTCTATCAGTTTCTGCGCCGTTGCCCTTTCATCGCTGTCCTTGAGCGTCTCGTCAATGATCTCTCCGGGTATCCCTCGCCCCTTCAAGTAATTCCTTGTGCCGGAAACGCTGAGCTTTCTTGATTCCTCTGCGTATCTCTTGAGAGAAGATGCGAGTTTCCTGTCGTCCAGAAGACCATAGGAGAGGAGATCGCCGATTGCCGATTCGATCTCGGATTCACGGTACCCCTTCATCTTCATCTTTTCCCTCATCTCCTTTTCGCTTCTCCCCCGATAGCTCAGGAGCCGGTATGCAAACTGGAGTGCCGACGGTTTTTTGAAGGATGGAGAAAGGCCTCTCTCGCGACCCTTTGACGGAGGTGAAGAGAGCGATCGTCCTACAGCACCTCGGCCCTTGAGAATATTCTCCCTTGTGCCTTCAGAGGGAGCAGGAGATGCCGGAGCATGTTCCTTCATGTATTGAATCTTTCGATTTCTATCCCGGACTGCTTGGTCCCTAACGGGGATTCGAGGGTCAAGTCACTGGTTGAATGGACACCCTTGACTTTAAGGATAAAATCATCAGGGTTCGATGCCCTCCTCAATGCCTCCTCATAGGTTACAAGTTCCGACGTATAGAGGGAGAAGACAGACTGGTCAAAGGTCTGCATCCCGTAGTGGATCCTGCCCTGTGCGATCACATCGGGCAGGAGTTTTGTCTTGTCAGGGTCGAGGATGCAGTCCTTGATCGTTGCGGTTGCGACAAGGACTTCAACAGCAGGTACTCTGCCCTTTCCGTCGGACTTCGGCAAGAGTCTCATCGAGATGATCCCCTTGATGACGGAAGACAACTGTATCCTCACCTGCTTGTGCTGATAGGGAGGGAAGACCGCTATGATCCTGTTGACGGTCTCCGCGGCGTCAACGGTGTGGAGCGTGCTGAATACGAGATGCCCGGTCTCGGCAGCTGTGAGGCCGGTCTGTATAGTCTCAAAATCGCGCATCTCGCCGACGAGGATCACATCCGGGTCCTGCCTCAGGGCAGAGCGCAATGCCTTTGCAAAGGATTCAGTATCACTTCCGATCTCCCTCTGATTCACGATGCTCTTTTTGTCCCTATGGAGGTATTCGATAGGGTCCTCGATGGTGATGATATTGCTTGTCCGGTTCATGTTGATATAGTCGATCATCGCTGCGAGGGTAGTGGACTTACCGCTTCCCGTTGTTCCTGTGACAAGGATGAGACCTCTGTCTTCAAGTGACAGCTTCTTCAGTACCTCGGGAAGGTAGAGTTCTTCGAAGGTTGGGATCTTCATCGGAATGACCCTCAGCACGATGCCGATCGTTCCCCTCTGGATAAAGATGTTGCACCTGAATCTCCCAAGTCCGGGCACACTGTAAGCAAGGTCGATTTCATTCTTCTTCTTAAAAATCTCCCTCTGTCCGGGACTCATGACGCCGAAGGCCATCTTCATTGCGTCCTGCTGCGAGATCCTCCCCTCAGCAGGCAAGGGATTCAGTTCTCCTGCAATCCGCAGGATGGGCGGGGATCCGACTTTGATATGGAGGTCCGATGCCTCGTAGGACATTGCGGTTTGAAGGAGGTCGTTTATTTCCATGGTTATTTCCTGTTCCTGATATGTTCGAATATCTTCTGCTGAATGGCCTCAGCCGTTTCAGGGTTGTTTCTCAGGTATTCTTTCACGTTTTCCCTTCCCTGGCCGATCCTCGTCCCGTTCAGGCTATACCAGGCGCCTGATTTTTCTACGATCCCTTGTTCAACGCCGAGGTCGACAAGCTCTCCCACCCGTGATATCCCCTCGTTAAAATAGATGTCAAATTCGGCCTGTTTAAAGGGAGGGGCGACCTTGTTCTTTACGACCTTTACCCTCACTCTGCCGCCTATGGTCTCCTGGTTTTCCTTGATATTGTCAATCCTTCGTATATCGAGGCGCATGGAAGAATAGAACTTCAGTGCATTTCCTCCCGTAGTCGTCTCAGGATTACCGAACATTACACCGATCTTCATCCGTATCTGGTTGATGAATACGACCGTTGTGAGGGATTTCGATATTGCGGCGGTAAGCTTTCTCAAGGCCTGGCTCATGAGGCGCGCCTGGAGGCCGGGCAGGGAATCGCCCATATCGCCCTCTATTTCTGCCTTTGGAACCAGAGCGGCAACGGAATCGATAACAATGATGTCGACGGCGCCGCTCCGGACAAGGGCCTCTGCCACCTCGAGTGCCTGCTCTCCGGTATCGGGCTGGGAAACGAGGAGATCCTCGACCTTAACGCCGAGTTTGCCTGCATAGGCTATGTCGAGGGCATGCTCAGCGTCTATAAACGCCGCCACGCCACCTGCCTTCTGTGACTCTGCGATCGCATGGAGGGCGAGGGTCGTCTTTCCCGATGACTCAGGACCATAGATCTCGATGACCCTTCCTCTCGGGTACCCTCGAATGCCTGTCGCTATGTCAAGTGTCAGGGAGCCCGTTGGTATTGCCTGGATGCCTTCCGCGACGTCAGCCGCCCCAAGCTTCATGATCGAGCCTTTGCCAAAGCTCCGCTCGATCTGGGAGATTGCCATCTCCAGGGCTTTCATCTTGTCCTTATTCGTCATTGAACCTCCCTCTTTGCTCACAGATTATGCTCCTTCCTTTTCTGTTTATTCACGATGCAAGTTTGAACTCTGCTATGGCTGTATATTCAGCACCCTTTGGCTTCAGTTCACTCTTCATAAGCGAAAATGATCGGACTTCTATGATACCAAAATTTCTCTCTTTCAGTGGTTCTAGTGCAGTGAGAAGGGTGTTCACACCCCTTGGACTTCTTACCCTACCAATGGTAAGATGAGGAGAGAATGCCCTATCTTCTCTATTAACATCGAGAGTTATAATATTTTCTTCAACTGATTCTTTAAGTTTTCTCAGTCCTTCAAAATCATGGATGTCTATCCAGATGACCCTTGGCCTTCTTGCATCAGGGAAGAGACCGACTCCAGAAAGGCCAAGGGAAAATGGTCTAAAAGAAGCGGAGATTTCGGCCAGCCTATACTTCATCTTCTGAATGAGATCTTCAGGCGTATGCCCTATAAATTTAAGGGTTATATGAAGGTTCTCTGGGGGGACCCACTTAATATCGGCATTAACCCTTTTGAGGTCTTCTATGGAGTTTGCTATATTCTTCTTGAGGGCCTCCTCAAGAGCGACGGCAATGAAGCATCTCACGCCCATGTCTCGACAACCTCAGAGAGAAGTTGGAGCACGGAAAGAGCGGCCGAATGCTTGATCTCTTCCCTGGTGCCAGCGAATATCATGCCCCTGGAAGTCGTCTCTCTTTCCCAGTCGATGGCCATGTATACAAGGCCGACTTTCTTGTCCTCAGCAGGATTTGGTCCGAGGTTGCCGGTTGTGGAGACCGAGAAATCCGTTCCCCTCTTCTCCCTTATCGCAATTGCCATGGCCCTTGCCGTCTCTTCACTTATGGCCCCAAAGCGCCTTATGAGCGATCTCCTGACACCGAGGAGCTTTATCTTGGATTCCGGCGAATAGCAGACTACCGAAGAATCAAAGAAATCTGAAGCTCCCGGCAGCTTCGTTATGAGATGAGCGATATACCCGCCTGTGCATGATTCTGCAACACTCAGACTCAGGCCGGAACCCCTAAACTGTGTATGAATCTTTTCGATTAATTCTGTGTCAGTAACTTCCATATCTGTAGGAGGATGTTTGTGTAGATCCCTGCCATCACATCATCCGCGACGATCCCAAGGCCCCCCGACAGAAGCCCTTCAATCTGCTTTACGGGAGGTGGTTTTAGTATATCGAAAAACCTGAATAAAAGAAAGGCTGCAAGGTAGTAAACGGGGATGGTCGGCAGAAAGAGCACGGATACGGCATAGCCGATGAGCTCATCTATCACAATATGTCTGCTGTCCTTTTCATCAAGAAGCTTCTCAGCGTAGTGTGCAGATATCGTTCCCAAGACGATAAGGGGAAGGAGGAAGGAGATCGCAGTCTGGGTCTGTGGCTTAAAAAAGAGGAAGATGAGCATGGCCGCCAAGGAACCGAAAGTTCCCGGTGCTAAGGGGATAAAGCCGATGAAGCCGAGGGTGGCGATGTTTTTCAGGAGAGAAAGGGTTAGATAACTTTTGAAAAGGTTTCGAAACATGCGGCCCTTTTGATGTCAAGCCTGTCAACAGTGCTGGTAATCAGGTCTCTTAGCGTATTTGTGTATCCTGATAGTATGAATGACTCACCTTTCTCGGTGATCAGGTCGGCCGCTTTGTCATAATTGCCGCCTGAGTACAGATGATGGAAAATCTTCTCCTCAAGGGTAGAATTAAACGTCTCTCTCCTCAGTGTTTGCAGATATTCAGCTGCCTTAAGGTGGATCTCACTCTTGTTTTGGAGCCTCTGATAGCAGAACTCCCTGATAAGTGGATGTGTGCTGTAGAGGTTGCCAGATCGGGAACGGGTGATCATCTTCTTATCGTAAAGCCTATGGAGGGTTTCTGTAATGTCCTCGCCGTCGAGCTTTACGTCGTTCACTGCCACGTCGTTATAATACGTTTCGATCAAACGTCTTGCGTATTCAAGAGAATCTTCCTGAAGGCCCTCCAAAGGCACTGGTGCAACCCTTACACCAGCATCCGGCATTTCCCGGCTGAGCAGGACTATCCTGGCCCTCGACAACCGCCTTTCGGCGAACTTGAAAAAGGCCTTGAAAGAGGGGTCTATGACATCCTGAAAGTTGTCGAGAAAGATGGTCTTCCGGTCTCTCTCGATGAGGTCAGTGAAACCACTATATTTTGCGAGTTCGGTTTTGCTCTCTCCCTTAAGAACATCTGGATAGCCTGAGCAATCGATCAGTAAATCCAGCTTTGAATCCGGGACGCAGTCGAACCAGACGACTCGACCTCTTGGAGCAAATTCCTCTATGCATTTCGCGGCGAATTCTGTTTTGCCGATTCCTCCGAGGCCTTCAACGGATATGAAAGACGCAGGATAGAAGACCTTCTTGAATTTCTCGATTTCGTCCTTTCGTCCCGTAAAGATAGGGCTTGGCTTGGGAAAAACAGCGCAGTACAACCGGGCAGAGGTCTCTGCTTCCGATGTCTTCGGCATAGTTTGCAGTTCCTTTATGACATCATCGGGCGCGGACCTCTTAAGACCTGTTTTATCAACCTTCTCGTCAAACTGTATTGTGGATTCCAGGTGCAGAAGACCTCCGGTCGATCTGCTCATGATAGGGTTAACTCTCTCAATCTGTTTGTTAAGTTTTGCCTTGAGTTGCTCCCGGATCACTTCGGGATAGGTCTTTGCACTTTCTGGAAACCGAAGCGTAATTCTTACTATTCCGCTTTCGATGGCGACATAGTCAACATAGTGGTGCTTGAACCAGTGCGTTAATGAATAGGTTGACGGATTGAATTTTGACAGGTCGTTGAAATCCACTCTTTTGGTCTGAAGATCAAGTTCGTCAGCGATCATCAGGAGGGCAGTGAGCAGCTCTCCTCGAACTTTCCTGCCTTTTGGGGTTGCCGGGTCACTTTGAAACTCCGACACAACGGACTCGAAATAGTCAGTGGAATGGCCTTTTGCAACGCGCGCAATGACGGGGAGATACTCCTCGTCTATGTTCGGCAGATGGAAGTCGTCCCTTGTAAGATAAGGCTGGACCCTCTTAAGAATTATGTTATAGCTCGCGTCAGCGTGTCTTCTTCGTATCTCTTCATATTCTTTCTCCGTCAAACGGTCTATGGAGATGTCGTCAACCTTAAGGAACTGCATTCCAATATCATGGAGGTATGCTGCCGCGAGGAGAATAAACAACTCGTGTTCATTAAGGAAATGCTGATGATTTTCCAGTGGCTTGAGGATTTGACCCAAGAGATGGATTACCTCTTCAGAATGATCGCAGTTATGATTGGTAAACCAGGGAAGTAATTTGTCTTTCCAAATCTCGGTGCAAGATTTCTTAATGTCTTCCAGGCAACTAAAGAGGGAGGGGTTTTTTGATCTTAGTATTCCTTCTAGATCCATAAAACCTCTTGAAATGATCGTCCGCTATTCATTTTTTCCAATTAGAGAATTAACGGACTCTATAAATCCCTCGGCCTGTTCAAGCCAGTCTTCCACCTGCCCTTTTTCGAAACTAACGAGTTCGAGATAATCGCCTCTTTGGCGCGCTTCAAAAAGCTCATCATACAAAAGCCCATGCTCTCGATTTAGGATTCCAGGCTTAATGAAGTTCCGATGAAAGGCTGCTCTGATGCCGGAATGCTTCCTGAATTTCAGATTGTTTTGGAGGAGAAGTGCACTTACAATATAGAAACAGGAATAATAAATTCGGTTTACCGCAAAGGAGAGGCGGCCGGCCTTCAGTTCATCATCTGCGGATTCAAGAGACTCTGTTGACTTGCCTATCCAATAATCTATTACGTCATCTCTATTTCCGTGGTGTTTCAAAGAGGAATTCCTTCCTCCTCGATGAAATCATGGATAGGCAATACTGAGATAACGCCTCTTTGCCACTCGTCTTCAGAAACGATGAAAACGCTAAGGTTGCTTTCATACCTTAGATTTATATCAAACACTTTCAGTATGATGGTACGCCTTATGTCCTCGCTAACAGCGCAAGGCAATTTTATGAGAAGATCTATGTCCGATTCCTCATCTGCCGTTCCCTTTGCCTTAGACCCAAAGACTATGAACCTTGAAAGGGGCCAACTAGATCTGAGAAAGGCAATGAGTTCATCCAAGCCTTCTTTCTCGTTTTCAGCAAGGCTTAACGTTGCCATAGGAACCTCCAGTTAGTTCATACTTACATTGTAATATATGATCCCTTGTTAAGAATAGAATCATAATGATTTTCGATAATTTTACTGGTAATGTCAAGTGACGCTTGAGAATTCCGGTGGCTTCCATGAAGAATTGCAAGTGGGGAGACATGGGGTGATGATTGCTTCTCCTTACGGATTGTTAGGGATTGTTCAAAAGAGGAGTCCCTGCAAACGGGAATGACGGAGTAAGGTCTCCTCTTGAGCGTTCAGAAACAAAAAAATACCGTAGCAGTTCAACACTGATTAAGAGAAGCAAAAAGAATCTGGAAGCTTTGCTCTCTATACCTCAACGATCCTGTAGCTGAAGGTTATCTTTGCAGAGCCTTCGATCGTCGCTTTTACCGAGCAGTACTTCTCCATGGAGAGTTCAACAGCCCTCTTGACGGCCTCTTCAGATATTTTACTGCCGGTGACAACAAACTCCATGGTGATATCGGTGAACCTTTGAGGATAAGTTTCGGCCTTTTCTCCCTTGATATTGATCTCAAGCCCCCTGACCTCCTGCTGCTTCTTCTTCAGGATTGAGACTACATCCATGCCTGAACACCCGCCGAGTCCGATGAGGAGGAGTTCCGTCGGCCTGACCGCCGTATTGCTTCCTCCAAACTTCGTATCACCGTCCATTACCAGGGCATGACCCGATGATGCCTCACCAACAAACTGAAGTCCGTCTACATACTTGACTCTTGCTTCCATCATGAATAATTCCTCCTTTCATCGTCGATTCCTGTCACGGGTGAGTAAGCTGCAACCGCTGTATTGCCAGAGTCTTGCCGGTCTTGTCTTCTATCTCGAGGGCTACTGCTGAAAAAATCCCTGCGCCCTTTCCGATCTCAAATTTCATCGGCATCTGGTGGAGAAACCGCTCTATTATCTGTTCCTTCTCAATGCCGATCACAGAGACAGCCGGTCCGGTCATGCCGACATCTGTTATATAAGCAGTTCCGCCGGGGAGAATCTTCTCGTCAGCGGTCTGTACATGGGTATGGGTCCCTAAGACAGCGCTGACCTTCCCGTCCACATAATAGCCGAAGGCTATCTTTTCGGATGTTGCCTCTGCATGAAAGTCCACAATGATGCAGGCTGTTTCGGAGCGCACTCTTTCGATTTCAGCCATGCCCGTCCTGAAGGGACAGTCAATACTTGTCATGAACACCCTTCCCTGAATATTCATCACGGCGATCTTTGTGCCGTTGATTGTGACAAGAACGCTGCCATACCCCGGGACTCCCGGAGGATAATTCAGAGGCCGCAAGACCCGATGTTCCTTTGAGAGAAAAGGAAGGGATTCCTTTTTGTCCCAAACGTGGTTTCCGGTTGTGATGACGTGCACTCCGCAGTTGAAGATCTCCTCAGCCACCGACTCGGTGATGCCGAAACCGGCTGCTGAATTTTCACCATTCGCGATGACGAAATCGATCTTGTATCGCGACACGACAGGCGGGAGGAGCGCCTTGATGACCGTTCTTCCGAGCCTGCCGACGATGTCGCCTATGAAAAGGACTTTCACGCAAGAAACCTCATAAAGAAGCTAACCTTTAGTTTCACCTGGCAATTTCACGTGGAGCAGCGTTTCCCGAGAGGGCAATAGGTTCAGACCGGGATTGAAAGATCATTAACCTTACGCCAACCGGTCCGTACGTCAATCCCTATTTCGCATATTCCACAAATCTCGATTCCCTGATGACTGTAACCTTGATCTGTCCGGGGTAAGTCAGCTCTGATTCTATCTTTTTCGAGAGGTCTCTTGATAGAACGGAGGCCATGTCGTCCGTAACGTCATCGGGTTTCACGATGATCCTGACCTCTCTCCCTGCTTGAATCGCATAACATTTCTCGACACCCTTGTATGACATAGCCATCTGCTCAAGCTTCTCAAGCCGTTTGAGGTAGTTCTCGATGCTCTCTCTCCTCACCCCAGGTCTTGCAGCCGACAGGGCATCTGCTGCTGCAACGAGGGCAGCCTCGACAGTGGCTGGCTCCCCTTCGCCGTGATGGACCTGGATGGCGTTGACGACCTTGCTGTTTTCTCCGTATTTTTTCGCTATATTTGCACCGATCTCCTGATGGGAGCCTTCAACTTCATGGTCAATGGCCTTCCCGATGTCATGGAGGAGCCCACCTCTCTTGGCGAGTTTAATATCGACAGCAAGTTCGGCCGCCATCATTCCGGCCAGGTATGCAACTTCCCTCGAGTGCTGGAGCATGTTCTGCCCGTAAGACGTCCTATATTTGAGTCTGCCGAGAAGCTTGAGGAGTTCCGGATGTATTCCTGAAAGGCCAAGATCAAATATTGCCTTTTCCCCCTCCTCCTTAATAATGGCATCAACCTCTTTCTTGACCTTGTCGACGATCTCCTCGATCCGGGATGGATGGATCCTGCCGTCGGTTATGAGTCTCTCAAGAGCAAGACGGGCCACCTCTCTTCGCACCGGGTCAAAGGCAGAGAGCGTAACGAGTTCAGGGGTGTCATCTACGATGAGGTCTACCCCTGTTGCGGCCTCGAGGGCACGGATGTTTCTGCCTTCTCTTCCGATAATCCTCCCTTTCATCTCATCATTGGGAAGGCTGACTGCCGCCACCGTTCCATCGGCGACGTAGTCGCTGGCATACCGCTGGATAGCAGCGCTCACGATCTCCTTAGACTTTTTCTCAGCGAGCTCCTTTGCCTCGTCTTCTATCCTCTTCGCAAGCTTTGCAGAATCGAAACGCGTCTCCTCTTCAACCCTTCTCAGGATCTCCTGGCGGGCCTCTTCTGCCGACGTACCGGCGATCTTTTCCAGAACGGTCAATTGTTCCCTAATGATCTGGTTGTAGTGGTCTTCTCTGTCCCGAAGGGCCCTTTCCCTCGAAATGTACTCCTTCTCTCTTTTTGTGAGCTCATGCTCCCTCTTCTCGATCTGGTCTGACTTTCTTTCTAAGGCCTCTTCCTTTTGCCGGTGCCTTCTGTCAAGCTGATTGAGCTCATGTCTTCTATCCCGTATCTCCTTTTCAGCCTCTGATTTGGCCTGATACACAAGATCTTTTGCTTCAAGAGCGGCCTCTTTCTTCATGGCCTCAGCCGATTTCTTTGCCTCCTCGATGAGGTCATCTCTTTCTTTTTGGAGCGATAATCTCTGATTTCGCATCGAATACCGATAGAGAAGGCTTAAGAGCGCGCCGAGCGCGAAACCGACGGCGATCGCGATGAGAAGGTATTTTATATCGAGCATTGGACGTGGTCCCCCTTTCATGGCATTTTTGAGGGCAGGGGGCGGATCTGACTTACTACGCTTCTGTAAGGATTACTGCGGCGCGTTTGTCGTATGGAGTCGCGACGGAACGGCAGGGGAAGGAGAAGATCTCTTGAAGCGGATCCCCCAAAACACGCCTGATGCGGACGGTCCCGTTGACTCAGCGATTCTTTTACTCTCTATAGTCCTTACAAGAAGCAATGCCGTAAGAAAAATCAACCGAATAAGCCCGCCCTGCCGTGCAGGAGAAAAATTAGATCCGCCTATAAAATAGGTGGGTGTCCTGAAGGAGTCATTAGGCTTCTGAGCAGCTTGCTCAGCATGCACACCGATCTCCTTACTCGTACTCCCAAAAGATCTAATTTGCCGGATCAACTCTTTCGCCTTTCACGCGCAGGGCAGGCAAGCTACCCTCTTTTGCGAGCCTTCGGCTCACTGCTATTATTGTTATAACAGAAACGGTATCTATTGAGCAAGAGGGAAAAGATCCGTCAGAACCGTTCAGATGATGGGATGTGGTCTCCAGGAACTTAAAGGAGGTATGGCCCCTCATGTTCACCAATCAGTCATCGGACGATCAGTTCGTGATCAGCCTGTACTTGCCGGTCTTCTCATCCACCTGCAGGTCATCGACCTCTACAATGTCGAACGTGACGTTGTCCATCTCCTTTTGTCTGAGGATCTCCTGTAACTTCAATCGGATGTCCCGAAACACGTCTTCCTTCTCCTCTTGGCGAAGGCCCCTTGCGAGACAAGCCCTGAACAAGAAGGATGACCTGCTCAAGAGCCGGATTTGAAAGCGACGCAGGTTCCTGACATGCAACTCGACGATGACGATGGGAGAGATGAAATCCTCGCTGCCCTGACGATTCGTGAAAACGAGTGCCTGTTCCATTCGACCGATGATGTTTTTGACCTTTGTATAGGGGAGGGGCCAATCGGCATCAGGCATCTGTTGAAGAACGTCGTCCATGCGGTAACGTATGAGCGGTAAAGTCCTGTTAAAGAGATTTGTCACACATGTATGATTGGGATGAAGTTCGAAGATCAGATCGTCTTCAAGCAGATACATGCCTTCGTTCAGCGGGTGCGTTATGGCCATAAGCATGTGTTCGGTGCTGTCATAGAGGTTCAGCAGATGGCCCGGAAAGGCTTTGAGTATGATGTCGCGGGTGTCCGGGCTGAGCGGCTCGCCTCCGCTATACGTGAAGGATGGAGATACCCTGAGTTCTCCAGCCAGCTGCTTGTGGGCGAGCATGAGAAGACAGGAAGGATAGCCGCTCAGGATATGAGGCTTCAGGGCATTGAGGCGGTCGAGGACGGGTTGCAGTGAACCGTTGATCTCGAAGACCTCTGCGCGATAGAGGAACTTCAGCAATGAACGCCGGAGCGTGAGAAACTGGGTGACGCCTGCAAAGTGGCCCTGCGTTGCGCCGAAGTAGGCGGCCCTCAGCTTCCGGAACGGGAGCGATCGAAGTCGAGAAAATTGTGCGTATCCCCGTGCCCAGTCACTCTGAGAATAGACGAAGTATCCGATCTCCCCAGATGATCCTGATGTATGGAGGACGACGAAGTTCCTTCGGAAGAGTTCACAGGGATCGTTGGACCGGGAGAGAAAATCCGCAATTCCCTCTTTGGTGATTGCGGGAGCAGTGACAATATCGTTAAAGTTCTCCATGAGAGTGCTTTTTGTCAGGACTGGGAAGACTTCGGGAACGCAGGTACGGACATCGATGCCCTGTTCGGTGATGATCCGAGCATAGTACGGTGACCGACGTCTTACGAACCCGACGAACCGGCGGAATTTTCCGAGACGGTGTTCCGACAATTCCTGCGGCGTCCGGCGCTCATTCCTTCGGAGTTCACGGTATTTCAGCAGGAGTAATGGTATATTCATTCGCGCCCTTCGTATCGTGCGTCTCGAAGAGATAGGCTATTTTGCCAATCGGCCTTGCCGCAAGAGCGTCATCCGTCGTTGCTGCCCGACCGTCGGCAAGAGCGCCGACTAATAAAATATAAAGAGATTATATCTTGATTACAAAGCACGGTTCAGTTCAGGTGCTTTCACAACGTTAGAATCCTGGGGAACGTCACCTTTGCTGAAGTTCCCCGATGGCCTACCCTGTCCTCGATGGAGACACATGCTCCATGCGACGTCGCGATCTCCTTCACAATAGACAATCCCAAGCCGCTACCGGCAATGCTGTTGCCCAAAATCCTATAGAACCGTTGAAAAACAGCTTGTTTCTCCTCAAACGGTATTCCGGGACCATTATCCTCTACCGTTAGGATGACAGACCCTTCGGTTTCCTCGATCCTTGTCGTTACCGTGCTTCCGGTCTGCGAGTACTTGATGGCGTTATCGATAAGATTATCGATCAACATCCTGATGCGAATGACATCGCCCTTTACCATTATCGGCAGTTCAGGCCCTTCGTAGCCGATGTCCACGTCTCTTTTCAAGGCAGAAGACACCCACTCCTTGGTAGTTTCCCTAAGAAGTTCGGCAAGATCAAGGGGCTTCAGATTCAACGTTTCCCGGGCGCCGGACTCGACCTGTGCAAGGGTCAGCATTTGGTTTACAAGACGAATCGCACGATCGGCACTGGTATCGATCAGGGTGAGGGTCTGCTGTAGGTCTGCGGGATCCGACTGTCTCTTGGCCAGATCCGTGTGAACCTTGAGACCGGAAAGAGGGGTTCTGAGCTGATGGGCTGCGTCAGCGATAAATCGTTGCTGGGCTTCAAGGGTCTTCCCCAATCGCGCCATGAGGTCGTTGATCTCATGAATAATCGGACGAACTTCCTGAGGGGTACTGCTCTCTTCCAATGGGCTGAGATCTCTATGTGAGCGGGTAGCTATTTCCTTTCTCAGCATCGCCAAAGGAGACAGCCCTCTGCCAATACCAATCCATACGACGATACCGGGAAGCACGAACAGCAAGATTTGGGGCAACACCATTGTCGCAATGATCTTGCCGGCCAGTTTGGTCCGCTTGTTAAGCGTCTCTGCGACTTGGATTATGACAGTCTGGTCAGACGGTAACCCCGGCAGGAGAAAAGGGAGCGCAGCGATGCGAACTCTTCGTCCCCGGAAGGTGTCATCACGAACTGATGAGTTTCCCGGGTTCATCGCTGTATCGGGAATTGACAGGCCGGGCTCTCCTGATAGCAGTGTCCTGTCTCTTCTGACCACACTGTATGAGATCGAGTCTAGTTCGTCTGAAAGAAATATCTTTAGGGCAGAACTCGGCAGGTTTAATAATGCCTTGCCTCCCTCACCTGTTATTTGATCGGCAAGGTCATGCGCAGAGTCAACAAGAGCATAATCATAGGCCTCATTCACAAACCGACGAGCAAGAAAATACATGATACCGGTATTCAAAATCCAAAGGGCCAGCATGGGGAAGAGGAGCCAGACGAGAAGTTTGCGGCGGAGCGTGACCGGTCTATTCATCTTTCGGATCGGTCGGCTGGTCCAACATATATCCGAGACCGCGGACCGTGCGTATGATAATCCCACTGCCGACCAATTTCTTCCTCAGGCGATGAACATACACCTCAACGGCGTTATCACTGATATCGCTATCCCAATCGCAAAAGCCTTTCACAATTTGTCCTTTGCTTACCACGCCTCCCGGCCGTCTCAGTAAGGTTTCCAAGACTGCTATTTCCCGGGCGGAAACCCCCAAGGCCTTACCCCCTAGCGTAACACGTTGTGCCTTTATGTCGAGACACAAGGAGCCGAGACAGAGCTCATCGCTGTTTTTGCTGTAAACTCGCCTCATGAGGGCCCTGACCCGGGCAGTGAGTTCGGGAAGATCAAAGGGTTTCGCAAGATAATCATCGGCCCCGAGATCCAGTCCCTTGACACGGTCCTCCAATGAGCCCCTCGCTGTCAAAATCAACACAGGGATACCGGATTTTCGTTGGCGCAGGCGCTGCAAGACCTGAAAACCATCCATTCGAGGTAACCCGAGATCAAGGATCACGAGATCATGTATCTCCTGGTGTAACAGATTGTCGGCGTCATCGCCGGTGGTCAGGCAATCCGCCGTGTACCCTGCATTCCTCATGGACCGCAGGAGACCGTCTGCCAACACGTTGTCATCTTCTACAATCAAAATGCGCACGGGATTTATCCAGTAAGGTTCGTGTAAGGTTTCCTTCCTATAATATCACAATGAGAATTCATTCAGGGGCCTTTAAGCTCGAGAGGAGGGCCTTTGCAGTTGCCATGCAGAACTATCTTACCCGAATTGGGGATTCCTTAAAGATCTATTTTGGACAAGTATGAGCTCATACATGAGCCAAAACAATGGTGTGTTTGAAATTAAGGTCGGTTGCTGCTTATAATCGCTGATGGTAAATAAGGAATCATTGTATCTGAACATCGGTTTTTCTTTATGGGCGCTAACTGTTCTGATTATTTGTATTCTTGTCTTTATTGCCCCGCTGACGCATACTGTAGTTCCCGTTTACCATGAGGCCGTTGAAAGATGGGGAGCCTCAAAATCCCTGTATACTGACACAGCAAATTATAGGTATTTCTATTTTCCTCAGTTTGCATTAATTTTTAGTCCGTTTCATTGCGTGCCTATGCCTTTTAGTGATATTCTCTGGCGTATATTTGAAGCAGGGTTACTGGTTACGGGCATGTGGAAAATGGTCAAGCTGTTACCTTCATCCGATAAGGAATCTTTCTTCTTATGTATGTCACTCGTTGTACTCACTCCATGTATTGGAGCTATGCGTAATGGTCAAGCTAACGTATTGTTTGCAGCTTTAATGGTTTACTCTATTGTCGCTCTTGCCCAATCTCGGTGGTGGCCTGCTGCTGTATTTATGATTTTTTCACTTGCTGTTAAGCCTATTGGGCTGGTGCTCATCTTGTTGGCTGTTATCGTGTATCCCTTGACAATTTGGAGGCTTGTAATCGGACTGTGTATTTTTCTTCTTCTCCCTTTCCTGTTTGCTGATTCCTCATATGTCTTCTCCCAGTATCAACAATCCCTTTCATACCTGCTTTCTTCTTCCTTAACCGCGGAATATCGTTTTTCAGATTTGAATGGTCTTCTGCGGTCACTTGGAATCGGCCTCACCGGGACGGTGTCGCAAAGCATAAGGATTATAGCTGGAATTTTATTTGCGGGATTATGGTGGAAAGGCTCTAAACAAATGTCAGAACCTGAACGTTCATTCCTTCTTCTTGGATTAACAGGTTCGTATCTTATGCTGTTTAATCCGATGACCGAGGGAAACAGTTATGTTATTGTTGCTCCAAGCATTGCATACTATGCCATCTATTACCTGAAAGATAAGGTCAATCCGAAATTGGGATGGAGTTTGGTCTTTATGGGATTGTCAATTGGTCTTCTCCCCGAACTGCTTCGACCATTCGTCAACTACTTAGGTTTATGGTGGCATCCTCTAATGATGATATTTTTTTTAATATTTCTGAGCTATAAAAGTTTAGTGAGCAGCCCATCCGAAAAAAAGATTCAGGCTACACAGGTATCGGGATACTGAACAAAATCTATATCTATTCCGGACATGAAGCAAAAACTCTTCTTGAGCACGGGGAAGTACTTGTGGACATCTCCGACACTGTGGAGAAGAAGAAGGAGGCATTGGCAAGATATAGGAGCCAACGTTCTTCAAGAAACTGGATCGAGACAATTCGGCAATTCCTCATGTTCAATTTTCAGAGGTGCTGTTATAATAGAAAGGGAAATATCGACAGGATATATCGAGAGGAGGCGAAGCGTATGTTTGAAGGACTTTTTCAACCGATGCATATTATAATTATACTCGCTATTGCATTGGTAGTATTCGGGCCTGGGAAACCGCCGGAGCTTGGCAAGGGACTTGGCAAGAGCATAAGGGAGTTTAAGAAGGCCATGTCTGGTGATGAGAAAGATCCGGTCTTAGAAGTTAAGCAAGGAGGTTCGTCTCGGAACGTGTCCGAAAAGGAGGCGTAATAAGATTATCGGCAGGGGAAGAGGCTGCAGGGTGCGAGAGCCCTCTGAATGAGAGCTTCCGTTTCAACGGATGTAGGACACGATACAGGATGCATTGAGATGCCACGATGTCGAAAAGTTTTCCTCGGAGTTGTCATATTGTTGCTGTTTCCAGCCGGCTACTTCGTCTTTCTATGGGAACAGGGCAATTTTCATCAAATTACGGCAGGTGAAGCCTATCGGTCGGCTCAGCTCAGCGGGGATGAGTTTGCTTACTATATCAAGAAATATCATATCAGGAGCATATTGAATCTTCGCGGAGAAAACAGGAATGAGCGGTGGTATGAAGACGAGATAAAAGTCAGCAAAGATTATAACATAATGCATTATGATATACCGTTATCGGCAGACAGGGAGCCGGCTGAAGAACACGTTCAGAAACTTTTGGCGATTTTTAAGACCGCACCCCGTCCGATATTGATCCATTGCAAGGCGGGCTCAGACAGGTCGGGACTTGTCGCCGCGATGTGGAAGGTAATCGTTGATAAAGAGAATAAGGCAGAGGCCGGTAGGCAGCTGTATATCTTTTACGGGCACGTTCCGATTGGAGGGACGTCGGCGATGGACAATTTTTTCCAGGAGTGGAAACCGCCGGCGCCTGATTAGTGAAACGCATTGAATAACCATTCGATACTGTGAGGTCTCAAGTGCATTTTGCCTTCCGCTTCTCGCGCAGATAGTGAACCATCCAGAGGATTCCTCCGATAAGAAGAATCCCGATGATGACTTCCATTTCATAGCGCCTGATGTCTTTCATTACAATCTCAAGGGTGGTGCCGAAGAGATAGCCCCCTGCAGAAACGAGGACCGCCCAGAGCGCCGCACCGACAGCGTTCAGAATAATGAAGCGGCTCGCCTTGATCCGCTGGTTGCTGCCGATGACAATAGGAGTAAGAATGCGGATTCCGTAGACGAACCTGAATCCCAGCATAATGAGGTCGTGGTAACGCGCAACGATGAGATGAATTTTTTCAGCACGGCAGTGCCATCGGGGATGACGTGCGAGGAGATCTCTGCCGCGTGCCCGCCCCACGAAATAAAAGACCTGGTCTCCAGAAAAACTCCCGATCAAAGCAATCGCCATCACGAGAGGCAAGCGGAGATATCCCATATGTGCAGCAAGCCCACCAATAATTAAGATCGTTTCGCCTTCAAAGAAGGTGCCGATGAGCAATGCGGCATACCCGTATGTCCGAATAAGGTGTTCAAGTGTTGCTGGTGACAGCATCGCAGCCCTATTATACCGAACGAAGGCACAAGACGCCGAGGCGCGAGGGTGTGTCCAGGGGTGGGTATCTCATTTTGCCTCCTTTATGGACTCTGTGAAGCGAAATGGTTTCGGAAGAGTTGAGGGAGAGACCGGCCAGACTCGACAGAGATCAGGAAACAATGATGCCGGCGTACCCGACAACATGATCGTAATCGCCGCTTGTTTCTCCCGACGTGGCATACTGTATGAGCTTAGCCCTCTTTGCACCGAGGGATTTTACTGCAAAAAGCATGATTGTTGCCGGCAGGTACCCGCACATGGTGATACGCTCTTCTTCGACGGTGCGGTAAAGTCCTTCGGGATCGAGGGAGAGAAGCATGTCTATGGCCATCCTATCCTTTTTCCGTGCCGTTTCATCAGAGACATAATGGCTCATGTCGGAACTTGCCACAATAACAACAGAAGAAGAAATTTCCTGAACGGAGCGGGCAATGCCCTCCCCGGCCGATCTGCATTCATCGAGCGATGCCGACATCACCGTCAGGGGTACAATCCGTGATTCTTTCGAAAGGTAGGTTATAAAGGGTAACTGAACTTCGAGAGAATGCTCAAAAAGGTGGGCCTGCGTGTCACTGGAGATGACAGGTACGTTCGAAAGGATCCTCCTGGCAAGCTTTTCGTCAACGGAGAGCACGCCTGTCGGAATCTCCCATTCGCCGTGGGTCATCATGGCCATCCTCGAGCCGAGGCCGGTATGATTTGGGCCGATTAAGAGGAAGATTTCAGGAACTGCGATAAGGGAATAGACCGCGCCGGCCACCGACCCCGAATAGATAAGGCCTGCGTGGGGACAGAGCACACCAAGAGCGGTCTCTCTCACGACATGCTGAAGGACATACTTCTGCACCTGGTGGGTCAGTTTTGCTGAAGAGCCCTGGTAAAACTGACCGGCCACTGCCGCTATTCTCCTCATGTGTCCCCATGACGAAGAAAGAAACAGGAAATGAGGAGAAAGGCCTTCTCCTCTCTCCTGTCAAAATGACGAACCTTACTTCCTAACAGCCTTCATCAACCGTTCGTACTTCTCCGTGCCGACACATTCCCTTGCTGCAGGGCACCACTGAATGCAGGTGGTGCCGATCTCCCGGGTAATGCTCTTGCCGCAGCCTTTGCAGACCGTATCAACTTCGTCGGTCCAGATCTCATTCCTGAAGTCGCACCAGTAACAGGTGATCTCTTCCGGAGATGGACTTCTGATCTCTTTGCTTCCCGGACATCCTTCCTTAATCATACTTTTATTTTAGCAGATTTTCTTGAAAGCGCTATGACATACATCATAATCCAAGAAAACGCCGTCAGAAGAACACACTTTCACTCCGGACGCTCGATTTCTGCCGTTCTAGGTTCATTCTCATGCACCCGTGAAACTCGCCCTGCGGGCTCAGACACTCACAGGTGCTGACGCTTCGTTTCACGAAGAACGGCAACGAAATACGAGCAAAGTCTTCAAGTCTGCTCTTCCAACCGTCGAAAGCAGATTACCAGAAGGATGGGAAAGGGGGGAATGATGGCATGATATCTTCTACGTCCCCCACCTCCTGAAGAGATCATGTTCAAGGTTGAAAGAGTCGAGAATCTTGGCGGTCACGAAATCGATGATATCATCGAGGTCCTTCGGCTTGTGATAGAATGCAGGGATAGGCGGCGCTATCGTTACACCGAGTCTGGAGAGTTTCAGCATATTCTCCAGGTGTATCGCGCTGAGGGGCATCTCCCTGGGGGAGAGGAGAAGCTTTCTGCCCTCCTTTATCGCCACGTCAGCGGCCCGTTCAACGAGGTTGCTTGCATGTCCCCCTGCAATGCCGGCCAGGGTCTTCATGGAGCACGGAACGATAAGCATCCCATCGTTTTTGAAAGAACCGCTCGACGGCGGGGCGGCAAGATTATTGTCATGGTAATAGTAAACCCTGTCCGAACTGAGATAGATCCTAATCTTTTCTTGGACCTCTCCCTCGCTCGCCCCTTCCCAATCGATTCCCGTCTCATGTCTGATAATCGAAAAGGATTGTACGGAGACGATGAAATGAACTTCAGCGGACCGGACAAGGTACTGGAGGAGCCTGATGCCGAAGATGGAACCGCTTGCACCAGAAAGCCCCAGGACGTATCTCTTCACTCGCAGAACTCAGCCCTGAACTCTTCGGTTTCACAGAGCTCCCTCAGAAGACGATGGGCCTCCAACCCTGCTTCGCGGTCGATCTTCTGGATCGCGAAACCGGCATGGACGATGACAAAATCACCGACCCTCACTTCTTCCGGAAGGAGGAGAAGACTTACTTCCCTCCTGGCCCCTGACACATCGATCGAGGCCATCCTGTCATTTATGCTGATAATTTCTGAGGGGACCGCAAGACACATGCTACTTTCCACTCCTCCAAAGATTTGACAGCGAGGTCGATCACATCTTCCATAATAGCACGAATGGGCTCTGTCATGGTAAGTCCGAGTTCAAGGGATTGCGGCTGGATCCCGATGAGGCGAATCTTCGATGGTTTCATGTCAAGCAATTTTGCAGCAAAGAGGAGGTCAGAGAGCCCGATATGGTGCACCGAGAGCTTTGTGAAGAGCTGTGAAGGGATATTATCGTCTTCGAGAACACCGATATGGGCTGGTTCCTTTCTGAAATCGACGGCGTCGATGAGGAGGATCTTGTCTTTCCCTTCTAAGAAATGGAGAAGGTCAAGGCCCAGCGTCCCACCATCAAGGATCTCCGGCTCCGGAGAAAAGGTATACCGTTCCTTCATGGTGTTGACGACATGGACCCCGATCCCTTCGTCCGTCAAGAGTATGTTTCCGAGACCTATGACCAGTATGGACAATGTGCCGTCATTCCTCCATATTCTTGTAACCGCTGAAGATCGAGCTCGTGAGGCCGTTCCGCTCGACGATATCATTGTGCCAGGAGATGTAGACGTGGATGATCGTAAATGCGACGATGATCCACAGCACGCAGTGATGGATCAACCGTACGGTCCCGGTACTCATGAAAGAGAAAAGCCATCCGCCCGCAACGGTCATGAGCCACCCACCACCATGGGTCTCGGAAAAGAGGGCAAACCCCGTCAGGATCTCGATAACGAAGACGATGAAGAGGGTGAAGTAGGTCAGCCCTGCCATGCCGGTATGACCAGGGGAGTGGGGCAGATCATCTTTGAGGAAGGCATAGAACAACGCCGTGTCGATGGTATTCTTCCAGCGCGCGGCGTTCACAAAGATGAACTGGTTCATCCTCGCGTACTTGTTGCCCGCAAACCACCAGTAGATCCTCACGAGAAAACTCACGACAAACACATAGGCCGAGATGAAGTGGATGTACCGCATCTTGGCCATAATGAACTGATTCTCTCTGACAGCATGGATGAAGGGTGCCCCGATATAGAACCCGGTGACCGAGAGCATCACGATGGCGACGACATTCACCCAGTGCGTCAATCGAACCGGAAACTCCCAGACATACAGTGCCTTTGTCATGGCCGCCTCCTAGGTTACCCTTACCTTGATGATCTCATCGCGCTCTGCATCGACAACGTGGATCGCGCATGCCATGCAGGGATCGAAGGAATGGATGGTCCTCAGGATCTCCAGGGGCTTGTTCGGATCTTTCAACGGGGTGCCGACCAAGGCAGCTTCATAGGGGCCCCTCTGTCCCTTTGCGTCCTTAGGAGAAGAGTTCCATCCGCCGGGGACAACACACTGATAGTTCGCGACCTTGCCGTCTTTGATCACCACCCAATGACCGAGTGCGCCGCGCGGCGCCTCGTGGAAGCCGAAGCCCTTTGCCTCTTTGGGCCATGAAGAGGGTTCCCATTTCTCAGGGTTATGGATGCGGAAGTCTCCGGCCTTGATCTTTGCCGCCAGATCGCCGATCCAGACGGGAAGCATCTCAGCGGTCACGAGAGTCTCGATACCCCTTGCAGCGGTCCGTCCGAGCGTCGAGAAGAGCGCTTCCGGCCCAACTCCAAGCTTCTGGAGGACCATCGTGACCACTTCCTTAATCCGCTTATGGCCTGAGGCATAGGCGATGAGCATCCTCGATAGGGGACCAACCTCTGTCGAAAGCCCGTCATAGCGAATACCCTTGACCCAGCTGTACTTCTTGTTCGTGTCGAGAAATTCGTAGGGCGGTTTCGGACCAGTGTAGTTGGGGTTCGTCTCACCGTCCCATGGATGCTTTGCCTTTTCGTCGCCGTCACTGTACTTGTACCAGGCATGGGCAACATCCTCGGTGACCTTCTTGTGCTCGACAGGCTCAACCTTTGCCAGATTCTTGGCCCTGATAAAGCCTGCAGGCAGCCAGGTGTTCGTCGTGTTACTTACATTGTCGTTCTGGAACTCGCCATAGGAGAGGTAATTGCCGACCCCGGCCCCGATGCCGGCCCATTCCTTATAGAAGGATGCCACAGCGAGGAGATCAGGGATATACACCTTCTCGACAAAGTCAAGGGACTTCTTGGCAACCTCGTTCATGAAGGCGATGCTTCCGGCATTGATGGCATTCTGACTATTGGGGTCAACGGGAATGGCCATCCCTCCCACGAGCCAGGTCTGGGGATGGGGGTTCTTCGCGCCGAGGAGGGCCTGCATCCTGATGACGTCCCTCTGCCAGTCCAATGCCTCGAGGTAATGGGCTACCGCCATGAGGTTCGCCTCAGGAGGAAGTTTGTATTCAGGATGTCCCCAATATCCGCTGGCGAAGATGCCGAGCTGTCCGCTCTCGACAAGGGCCTTCACCTTGCCTTGGACGGCTTTGAAATAGGTCGGCGAGGAGTTCGGCCAGTCGGATATGGATTGCGCAAGACCTGCGGTCTTCATAGGATCGGCCTTCAATGCGCTGACGACGTCTACCCAGTCCAGGGCATGGAGGTGGTAAAAGTGTATGACATGGTCCTGAACGTACTGGATGCCGTTGATAAGGTTCCTGATGATCCTTGCGTTGTCAGGGATTACTGCGCCTACTGCATTTTCCACGGCTCTCACGGAGCACTGTGCGTGGACCGTTGTTCAGACCCCTCATATTCGCGAGACAAAGGCCCAGCACTCCCGCGGATCCCTCCCTACCACGATATTCTCGATGCCCCTCCACATGGTGCCCGATGACCAGGCTTCTGTGACCTTGCCGCCGTCAACCTGCGCCTCGATTCTCAGATGTCCTTCGATCCTTGTTATCGGATCAATCGCGATCTTTGCCATTCTTTCTCCTCCTTTTTATCCCGCGTAGTTATTTCTTCTCTTCTTTGTGGGGCGTGCCCTTGATCGCCCTTCCGACAGCATGGATTGCTACGCCCGCTGCCGCTGCAGCAGCGACGCCGAGACCGATCTTGTCCGCGCTCGTCTGATATCCCGCACCCGGTACGTTCTCAAGCCTTTTGTAGATGGGTCCGAAGACGTCCCAGTTGTCGTTTGCAGCGCAGGCGATGCAGCCGTGTCCTGCCTGGACAGGCCAGCTCGTTCCGGTGTTGTATTTCACCGTCGGGCAATTGTAATGAGCCTCGGGTCCCTTACAGCCCATCTCATAGAGGCACCAGCCTTTCCGGTGTCCTTCATCACCCCACTGACGGACAAACTGTCCTGCGTCGAAATGGGCGCGCCTCTCGCAGTTGTTGTGGATGATCTTGCCGTATCCAAAGAGCGGACGGTGCTGTGCATCGAGGGCGGGGAGCGTTCCAAAAGTCAGGTAGTGGACAATTGTCGCCGTTGCATTTTCAGGATTATGAGCGCAGCCCGGGATATTGACATAAGTTATTCCAGGGACGGCTGCTCCTGTGCCTACCGCGCCGGTCGGGTTCGGCTTGGCGCTGGCGATGCCTCCCCAGGACGAACAAGAACCGACATTGATGGTAAAGGCGGCGTTGCCGCAGACTTCTTTGGCGATCTCTAAGGCCGTTCTCCCTCCGATCGTACAATAGACACCGCCGTCTTTCGTTGGGATCGCACCCTCAACAATCGCGATGTACTTCCCTTTCTGGTTCTTCACCACGTCCTGGAGGGCCTTCTCGGCGCTCTTTCCTGCGCCTGCCATGATCGTCTCATGATACTCCAGGGAAATCACATCGAGGACGATCTCTGCAATCGTCGGTTTGGTGGCACGGAGGATCGCCTCTGAGTCCCCTGCGCAATCCTGGAATTCGAGCCAGACAACATAGGGCTTCTGCTTCTTCTCAAGGGCCTCGACTATCTGGGGGACAAAAGAAGAAGGCAATGCCAGGGTAGCTGCCATGGCAGTGCAGAACCTCATGAAATCCCTCCGTGAGACGCCTTTCCTAGCGAGACTTTCTGCAATACTTGAGCCATCATCAAATGTGCTCATACGTATTCTCCACCTCCCTTTCCTGATGATTTGAGATGATAAGATTTCTCTTCCCCGAAATCTTCTAGCCAAAGGTTATCAAAGAAACCGTACCTTGTCAAGAAGATTTTAT
>DASRZP010000031.1 GCA_035686305.1 Thermodesulfovibrionales bacterium
GCAAAGGTCAGTGCCCTCTCGAAGAATGAACTGAATTCATCGTAATCGTCGTACCTGAGAAGCTTGAAGGTGAAGCTCTGAAAATAGAGCATATAGTTTCTCATCGCTGCAAAGACCTTTAATCGTCCTTCATCCGATTTCCTGCTCTCCATGAGCGTCAAAAATTTCTGAAGGATGAGGAGGTCTTCCCTCAGTCGCAGGGACTGCTCGACCCTCGTCATGAAGCTGTGGAATATTTCGCCGCCGTTGATAGCAGGTTTGTAGAACTGAACGATCTGGAGGATGCTCTGCTCCGAAAGGTTCTTGAGAATACCGTGGCTGTTCTCAAGGAAGCCCTTGAGATGCTGTGAAGGTTTGCCGGAGAGGGCATCCTTAAGTTCCTGCTCAAAGACCCGCTTTGATTCAACAGAAAACTGATATGCCAATGACGGTATGAGCCCCCTCAGCCGCTCATCAGCAACGGCGTCACTCATCTTCGCCATGTGCGTTCTGGCGAGGGTGATCTCAGAACGGAGGAGCAGGATGATGAGAAGGGAGGAGTTGAGAGAACCGTATTTGGCGGAGTTATCGGCATGCCTCAGATATCTCAGGAACTTAAAGAGGGAGAGGAGGAGCAGGGAGACGTATTTCTTTGTCTCCCTTTCCCTGATGCTCTTGACGATCTTGGTTATCTCGCGGTTTTCTATGACGTCAAATTCGGGGTTGATATCCCTCGAGAAGGGATTGAAAAAACTGTTCTCCCTCAGGTCTTTTTCTATGATGTGACCGATATTCGTAAAGGTGAGGTACGGGATCTGCTCCGTTTTCAGGATGTCGGTGATGATGCCCTTGAGGTTGATAATGGAATCATAGAGAAGAAGAAGACTTTTTTCCGGGACGTCCTGCTTGTAGAGCTCTTCCCTGAAGGCGTCTCTCTTTTTGTCGTTGAGGTATTTGCTGACGGCGAATTTCTGGAACCAGTAAATATTTCTCTTGCTCTCGGGAATGATACTTTCAAGAAGTCCCAGGACCCTGAGAATACCATCCCTCACCACAGAGAGCTCAAGAAAAAAGTTCCTGGCCGCGACATGTTCTTTCGGGAGGGGAAGGTTCTCAATGTTGAAGAAACGGTCAAGGGCCCTCAGGAGCACGTCAAGCTCGGAAAAGATCTCCCTGTTCTTCTCCCTTGACAAAGCGACCCAGTTGTCTGAAAACGTTTTTGTGAGTAATTCTTTAGCAGACATAGGTTCACGCCGATGAATGATGAATCACGAAGGACATGCTACTTTCTCAGCACATGGACCGCAGAGCCATGGACGTCCTCGGCTGCCTCGTATATGCCTTCGGAGAGCGTGGGATGTGCATGGATTGTGGCGGTGATGTCCCTCACCGTGAGGCCTGCCTCCATCGCAACGGCGACCTCATGGATGAGATCAGATGCATGGGGACCGATGATATGGCCGCCGATGACCTTATCGGTCTCGGAGTCGGCGACGATCTTGATGAAGCCCGATATCTCACCGATGGCATGGGCCTTGGCGAGTCCTCGAAAGGGGAAGTGGCCTGTCCTGACGGCAATTCCCTTTTCCCCTGCTTCATGTTCCCTCATGCCGACAGAGGCGATCTCAGGAGACGTGAAGATGGCGGCAGGTACAACGGAGTAATCAATCATGCTCTCCCTGCCGCAGGCGTTGGAGGCAGCCACCATTCCTTCGCGCGAGGCCTTGTGCGCAAGGAGCATACCTCCGACAACATCGCCGACGGCATAAATATGCCTGACGCTCGTCTCCATCTTTTCGTTGACGATGATCCGGCCGCGGGCGTCTTTTTCTACGCCGAGGGCTTCAAGTCCGATCCCTTCGCTGTTGAGCGCCCTGCCAATTGAGACAAGGACCTTCTCCGCCGTGATCTCTGTGCCGTCGGTAAGGACCGCGGAGAGACCATCAGTTCTTGTCTCAACCTTTGAGACGCCGGCGCCGGTGATGAGTCGTATCTTCTTCTTCCTAAATTCTCTTTCGAGCTGTTCCGATATCTCAAAGTCCTCTGTTGATACCGCCCTCGAAAGCGCCTCCACCAAGGTCACCTCTGTTCCGAACTCGTTGAAGATGCATCCGAATTCTGAGCCGATGACGCCGGCGCCGACGATGAAGAGGCTCCTGGGAATCTCGCTGACCCGCACCATGTCATCGCTTGAGAGGATATTCCGGCCGTCAAAGGGAAGGCCGGGTACCTGTGCCGGCCTCGAACCGGTGGCGATGATGATCTTCTCTGCTTCCACCGTCTCTCTCTCGCCGCCTCTTTTCTCGACCTCGATCCTTCCAGGACTCACCAGGGTACCTTTGCCCTCGATAAGGCTCACCCCCCAACTCTTGAAGAGGGCCCTAATTCCCTTCACCTGTATCGAGACGACCTTGTTCTTTCTTTCCATGATCTTCGTGAGGTTGGGGGAGAGAGAACCGGCGAGGTCGATTCCGAAATCGGCGAGGTTCTTTGCCCTCAGAAAGGCTTCTGCTGAGGCGATGAGGGTCTTTGTAGGGATGCAGCCCCAGTTGAGGCAGGTTCCTCCGACTTCATCCTTTTCGATGACCATGACTTGCGCACCGAGCTGGGAGGCCTTGAGTGCAGCGACATAACCGCCTGGCCCTCCGCCGAGGACGGCGATTCTCATTTCACCTCTTCTTCGAGATACCCTGCGTACTCCGCGGCGTCCATGAGATCTTCCAGTTCCGTAACGTCATCCATTTCGAGGACGGCGATCCAGCCCTTGCCGTAAGGTTCTTCATTGATGATCTCCGGGGATTCCGATAATTCCTCATTCACTTCGATAATGGTGCCGCTGACAGGCGCTATCACGGAGGACGTCGCTTTTGTGGATTCTATCTCAGAGATTTCACTATTGGCTTCTACGGTTGTGTCAACTTCAGGAAGGTCGATGTACACGATGTCTCCGAGTGCTTCCTGCGCATGGTCTGTTATCCCTATCGTCGCCTTCTTGCCGCTGATCTTTACCCACGTGTGTTCCTTGTGATATTTGAGATTCTCGGGATTCATCTCATCCTCCTTTCCTGTTCAGGAACCTGTGAATTTCTATCACAGGTTTTTCTCATTTGTCAAGGCTCTCCTGTGACAGTTTCTCCGCCCTCTTTCTGAGCTGTTTCAGTTTACCAAGGGCAGACTTCGGGGTCAATGATGACATATCCATATTCATGATTTCATCGAGCAACGGATCTTCCGTCGTCTCGAAGAGATCCATCTGACCGGCTTTCCTCACAGAGCCCTTCAGCATGAATCCTGTCCTGCCCGCCTTGTGCATCTCATCTTTCTCGAAGGACGTGAGGACTTCCCTTGCCCTGTCGATCACCTCGTCAGGCAGACCGGCAAGTCTCGCCACGTGGATTCCGTAACTTTTGTCAGCAGGCCCCGGCATGATCTTCCGGAGAAAGATGATCTCGTCCCCCCATTCCTTGACGGAGATGTTGTAGTTTCTCACACCCTCGAGGGTCATGCTCAATTCGGTGAGTTCATTGTAGTGGGTCGCGAAAAGCGTCCTTGCCCCGATCTTTCTGAGGATGTGCTCTGCCACGGACCACGCGATGCTGATGCCGTCAAAGGTGCTCGTGCCCCTCCCGATCTCGTCAAGGATAATGAGGCTTCTCCCTGTGGCGTTGTTGAGGATGTTCGCCGCCTCGATCATCTCGACCATGAAGGTACTCTGCCCCTTTGAAAGGAAGTCGGACGCTCCGATTCGTGTGAAAATCCGGTCAATGAGGCCGATCCGCGCTTCAGCAGCAGGCACAAAACTGCCCAATTGAGCCATGAGGACGATGAGGGCGGTCTGCCTCATAAACGTCGATTTTCCCGCCATATTGGGACCCGTAATGATCAGCACCCTGTCGCTTTCACTGTCGACGGAGGTATTGTTGGGGATGAACTGTCCTGCCGACAACCGCTCAAGAACGGGGTGACGGCCGTCGATGATCTCGACGGCCGTGCCGTCATCAACGAGGGGTTTCACGTAGTTATGCCTCCTTGCAATAACGGAGAGGGACACAAGGAAATCCGTCTTTGCGAGGGCCTGGGCGGCAGAGATCAATTTCTGGTTTTCGGACTGGACCTTTTCGAGGAGCGTCTGGAAAAGGCTGTATTCAAGGTTCTTCAACCGTTCTTCCGAGCCCAGGACCTTCGACTCATATTCCTTGAGTTCAGGGGTGATGAAGCGTTCGCCGTTTACGAGGGTCTGTTTCCTGATGTAGGAGTCTGGCACGAGATCAAGGTTTGCCCGTGTCACTTCGATATAGTAGCCGTAGATCTTGTTATAACCGACCTTGAGGGATGAGATACCGCTCTTCTGTCTCTCCCGTTTTTCGAGATCGGCGATAAAGTCTTTTCCGCTCGTCGAGATCTTCCTGAGTTCATCAACTTCGCTGTTGTATCCGTCCCTGATGATTCCTCCGTCTCGCACGCCGAGGGGAGGATTGTCGACCATGCCTGACTCGATGATCCCTTTCAGCGAAGAGAAGTCCGAAAGCTCTTCTCCGAGAGCGGCGAGAAAAGGATTCTGTGAAGACGTGAGGGCCTTCCTGATTACCGGGAGATGGGCAAGAGAGGTCTTTATGGCGATGAGGTCTCTCGGATTCGCCGTTCTCGCCGTCACCCTTGAAGAGAGCCTTTCCAGGTCCTGAACCCGTCTCAGACTGTTCCGCAGGGTTTCGATGATCTCGTAGTCATCCATGAGCGACTCAACGGCGTTCAGACGGTCACGTATATCGGCAACGTCGATGAGCGGCCTGACAAGAGCATTCCTGAGGTAGCGGCCGCCCATAGCGGTGAGCGTTTCATCCATGACCGAAAGAAGGGTGCCTTCCGCCCCTCCTCTCAGGTCCCTGATGAGCTCAAGGTTCCTCTGTGTTGCGGCATCGAGGAACATGAAGGAAGTCTCTTTGAGGGGTGATATCTTTCTAAAACGTACCGGTTCTTTCAGCGTATCCCCGATGTACGCGACCAATGCGCCTGCTGCCGACAGTGACGCCGTCATGCCTTCGCATCCGAAACTTTCAAGTGATGAGACCTTGAAATGTTTGAGAAGGACCCTGTAGGCCTCAGGAAAGTCAAAGGACCAGTCATGAATAGGCGAGGCATAGTAGTCCCTGACGATCTCGGAATAGTGCAGCGCGTCCCTCAGACTCTCGGGGTAGAGGATCTCTTTCGGTTCAAACCGGCTCAACTCGTCTCCCAGCGGCTGTTCCGTCTCATAGACCAGGAACTCGCCGGTAGAGATATCGGCAAGGGCGATGCCGTGTTTCATCCCGTCCGGGAAGAAACTGAGGATATAGGTGTTCTCCTTGGGCTGCTCGGGCGTGTGAGTACCCGGGGTTATGACCTTTACCACCTCCCGCTGCACAATGCCCTTGGCTTCTTTTGCATCTTCCATCTGTTCGCAGATAGCAACCTTATGGCCTGCCTTGACGAGACGTGCTATATACGACTCGGCGGCAAAATAGGGGATGCCGCACATGGGCAGGGGGTCTTCCTTTGTCTTATCCCGAGAGGTGAGGGCTATCTGGAGGATCTTCGATGCCATCTTCGCGTCCTCGCCGAACATTTCATAGAAATCCCCGAGGCGGAAAAGGAGAATCGCATCGCCGTGTTTCTCTTTGATACTGGCGTACTGCCTCATGAGCGGTGTGAGTTCGGACATGAGATATTAAATACCATACCCTGGTGAAAGTTCAATAGAGCGGATAAAGCTGGCTGAGGAGGCCAAGGAGCGGTGGGCGACAGGGTAGACAGACCCTCGCGCGCGCTCCCTTCTCCATAGACACCTTTGGTACCTGTTTGCCCAGACGCCCGTTGAAAATACCTGAAGAAAAGAGCTAAACTAACGTTTAAGTACGGTACCGGTATGTCAGAGAATCGCCGGAGTATTGAGAAGATCGCCTGAGAACGAGAGCGGACAGGCGCAGCACGGGGAAAAGATTCAGGGAATTGGTCGGCTTCTCGGTCATGCATATCCAGGAGAATGAGAGGGAAACTGGGAAGGAGGAGAGATGAAGACTGCCTTAATCACCGGCATAACCGGTCAAGACGGCGCATATTTGGCAGAGTTGCTTCTGAAGAAGGGCTACACGGTCCACGGGATCAAGCGACGCTCATCCCTCTTCAATACGCAGCGTGTGGACCATATGTACACAGACCCTCATGAGGGAAAGGCGAGATTCTTCATGCACTATGGAGATCTGACGGATGCAACAAACCTCATACGGATTATCCAGGAGACTCAGCCCGATGAGATCTATAACCTTGCTGCCCAATCCCATGTACAGGTATCTTTCGATACGGCTGAGTACACTGCCAATGCCGATGCTGTCGGCACGCTGAGACTCCTTGAGGCCTTGCGGATCCTCGACATGACGAAGACCGTCAGATTTTATCAGGCCTCGACGAGCGAGCTCTTCGGAAAGGTCCGGGAGAGCCCTCAGAAGGAGACGACGCCCTTCTATCCGAGAAGCCCCTATGGAGCGGCGAAACTCTATGCCTACTGGATTGTCGTGAATTACCGCGAAGCCTATGGGATTCATGCGAGCAACGGCATCCTCTTCAACCATGAGTCTCCTCTGAGAGGCGAGACCTTTGTAACAAGGAAGATCACCATGGCTGTGGGCCGTATCGGACGAGGCATCAAGGAGAGGATCTACCTCGGCAACCTCGATGCCAAACGTGACTGGGGATTTGCAGGAGATTATGTTGAGGCCATGTGGCTCATGCTGCAGCAGAAGACACCTGACGATTACGTGATCGCGACAGGCGAGACCCATTCTGTCCGGGAGTTCGTGGAACTGGCATTCAGGGAGATCGGCGTAGAGATTGGCTGGAAGGGAAAGGGGGTACAGGAGAGGGGCATCGTTCGTTCTTCGCCTGCATCGCTCTCTCGGGTCTTGAAGAGAGGTGACACCCTCGTTTCCATCGATCCGCGCTATTTCAGGCCTACCGAGGTTGAACTCTTAATCGGGGATCCCTCAAAAGCAAAAAAGAGACTCAAGTGGGAGGCTCGGGTGAAGTTGCCTGAGCTCGTAAAGATGATGATAGAGTCAGACTTAAAGCTGGCAGAAAAGGAAGTCTTGCTGAGACAAAACAATATGTCCCTGCGGTAACAAGCAAAGATGGCACTGTGGCTGAACATCAAGGAGTGAGGATGGATAGGAGTTCGAGGATTTACGTTGCCGGCCATAGAGGTCTCGTCGGATCTGCGATCGTCCGGAGATTACGGTCTGATGGATATACGAACATCATCGGACGGACCCATGGCGAACTCGATCTCAGTAACAAAGAGGAGGTAGAGGGCTTCTTTGCCAAGGAAAAACCGGAATACGTCTTTCTTGCCGCCGCAAAGGTCGGTGGCATCCTTGCCAACAGTACCTACCCTGCTGAATTCATCTATAGCAATCTCTCTATAGAAGTCAATGTTATTCACGCAGCTTATACCTTTGATGTGAGGAAGCTTCTCTTCCTTGGCAGTTCCTGCATTTATCCGAAGTTTGCTCCTCAGCCCATGAAGGAGGAGTATCTCCTGACCGGTGAGCTTGAACCGACAAATGAGCCTTATGCGGTGGCAAAGATCGCCGGCATTAAAATGTGCCAGGCATATAACAGGCAATATGGAACTGAGTATATTTCCGTGATGCCGACGAACCTTTACGGCCCCAACGACAATTTTGATCTCGAAAGCTCCCATGTTCTCCCTGCCATGATCAGAAAGTTCCACGAGGCGAAGGTGAGGATGAAGGAGAACCCGTCGCGCACCGTTGCTGTCCAGCTCTGGGGCACCGGTTCTCCCTATCGGGAATTTCTCCATGTTGATGACCTGGCCGACGCCTGCCTGTTCCTCATGGAAAACTACCGGGGAAATGAAGTCGTTAATGTCGGCACAGGTAAGGATGTCGCCATTCGTGACCTCGCGGAGATCGTAAAGAACATTCTCGGCTTCCGGGGGGAGATAGTCTGGGATACGACAAAGCCTGACGGCACGCCAAGAAAATTGCTCGATGTGTCACGATTAAAAGGATTGGGATGGACCTCCAGGATCAGTCTTGCGGATGGCATAGCGATGACCTATGATTGGTATGTAAAGAGTCTTCAGACCGGAACGTTGTGACGGTATTTTTCTGCACGTCTAAGGAGGTCCCCTGGACATTTCGCGTGTTGGTATGATCTCTGTTGCAGGAGGTTCAGCATGAAAGCCCTCGTACTCGTGGGAGGTTCAGGGACACGGCTTTGGCCGATGAGTCGGAAGAACCATCCCAAACAATTCCTGAAATTAAGCAGCAGCAAGTCTCTCTTCCAGCAGACCGTTGAGCGTCTCCTGGGCGTCGTGTCGGCAGAAGACATTGTTGTGCTGACGAACAAGGCATACAAATTTTACGTCAAGTCCGATCTGGAGGCGTTGTTCGGCTCGAAAGGGGGCAAGCAGGCTCCCATGCCCTCTCATATTGTCCTGGAGCCTGCGAGCAGGAATACAGCGCCTGCTATTGCCCTCGGGATAACCTATTGCATCGAAAAACTCGGCTGCGCAAAGGACGAGGCTCTGTGCGTCCTTCCCTCTGACCATGTCATACGGCCTGCCGATGGTTTCGGCAGATACCTCAGACAGGCGGAACAGATCGCACGGGAAGGACATATCGTGACGTTCGGCATCAAGCCCACCCGTGCTGAAACAGGGTATGGATATATAAAGACCGTGAAGCGCGGTCAGGGAATGGATGGCGCCGAATACGAGCGGGTCGAGCAGTTTACCGAGAAGCCCGACAGAGAGACAGCGAAAAGGTATCTCGACGAAGGGAACTACTATTGGAATTCGGGTATGTTCGTCTTTACCATCGGTACGATGATTGAAGAATTGAAACATCATGCGCCCGCTATAGGAGCACTCGTTGACGGGAGCGTTGCCGAGATGACGGAGAAATTTGATGAAATGCCCTCTCTCTCCGTCGATTACGCGGTGATGGAAAAGTCGGAAAGGATTGTCGTGCTTCCCATGGAGCTCTCCTGGAGCGATGTGGGGTCGTGGGATGCCCTGTTCGACATGCTCGATAAGGACGAAGACGGGAACGTGAAGATCGGCGATGTCATCTCCGTTCATACAAGAGACTCCCTGATTATCGGGAACAGAAGGTTGATCACCACGGTTGGATTAGACAATTGTCTTGTTGTGGAGACGGACGACGCGGTCCTTATGATGAAGAGGGGACACTCCCAGGATGTCCGGGAAGTGATGAAGCAGATGGAGCAGTCCGACCGGAAAGAGGCGTCTGAGCACCTCACGACCTTCAGACCCTGGGGAAGTTACACCATTCTCGAAGAGGGCAGGAGCTACAAGATCAAGAGGATCGTTGTCAACCCGAGTGAGCGATTAAGCCTCCAGAAGCACTACCACAGGTCCGAGCACTGGGTTGTTGTAAAAGGGACGGCCAAGGTGACCATCGGAGACAGCGAGATCTTTATTCATGAAAATGAGTCTGCCTACGTGCCGAAATCGACGTTCCACAGACTCGAAAATCCGGGGAAGATACCTCTCGAGATCATCGAGGTCCAGAACGGCCACTACCTCGAAGAAGATGATATTGTTAGGATAGATGATGTCTATGGAAGGGAATGAAGGCGGGGCTGGTATGACCGAATACGTACGCTGCGAGGCGCAGCCGGCTGTCGCCTGGGGTACCCTGCGGACTTGAGGCAAAGGACTTTCAGTCCTGCACGAATTTGATGCCGACGCTGTAAGCCCTGCTATCGGTCGATGCCGGTCTTCTCCATTGCACAATGCCTATCTTGTCCTCGGCTCCATTGCCGGAAATCAGGAAAGAGTCTTGCTCCACCGGATAATCAGTTCTGATGCACATTCCTGCCTCGCTGATATCTTCAAGGGCAGCATGGAGAACGATGTTCTCCGACCCTCCGCCCACCTTAACGACGCAGGTAAAGGGCTTCCTCAATCGTATTCGTTCAAACTGCCGCTTCTGTATCTTGAAATCCCGTGCTTCCTTCTCATCCTGAAATACCTTTTCGTACGTATGGGGGTCTTCCTTCCGGAGACATTCAGGGCATATTCCATGGGTGAAGGAAGCGTCGGAATGTTGGCGGATATAGGTTTCGACTCTCGTCCAGTATCCTTTATCATCACGTATCCTCTTGCACCACGCACAGATCGGGATTAAGCCCTTCAAGGTCTTAATGTTGGCGAGGGCATCT